>JAAYXX010000326.1 GCA_012515695.1 Chloroflexota bacterium | reverse complement strand
TTCAACGAGCGGATTGCCCTGACGGGCCTGATCTTGAGCAAAGTGGACGGAGATGCGCGCGGTGGCGCGGCCCTGTCCATCCGGTCCGTGACCGGCGTGCCCATCAAGTTCATGGGCGTGGGCGAAAAGCCATCTGATCTGGAGGCGTTCTATCCGGATCGGCTGGCCTCCCGTATCCTGGGCATGGGCGACGTGCTCACGTTGATCGAGCGCGCCGAGGCCACCTTTTCGGAAGAACAGGCCCGCAAGATGGAGCAAAAGATGCGCACCGCATCTTTTACGCTCGAGGATTTCATCGAGCAGTTGCGCTCTGTCAAGCAGATGGGGCCGCTCAACGAGTTGCTCGGAATGATTCCCGGCTTTCAGCAAATCAGCAAGCAGTTGCCAGAAGAAGCTACCGATAAGGGGCTGGCCGTAACCGAGGCCATCATCAATTCGATGACCATCGAAGAGCGGCGCAACCCCAAAATCATCAATGCTAGCCGCAAGCGCCGAATTGCCCGTGGCAGCGGGACGTCGGTTCCCGAAGTGAACCAGTTGTTGCGGCAGTTCTCGCAAATGCAGCAGATGATGAAGCAAATGCAGACCGGCCGCGGAAGCGGCATCATGTCACTGTTCCGTTAGCATTCCAGCCGTTTCTGGTGTATAATGGCGCCGTAAAGGGCGAAATTACTTGAAGGGTGAGAAGTATGGTTAGAATCCGACTCCGGCGTGTAGGTGCCAAGAATCAACCGAGCTATCGAGTAGTAGTAGCTGATCAGCGCTCGCCGCGCGATGGGCGCTTTATCGAGATCATCGGGCACTATAATCCCCGAACTGATCCCCCGACTGTGGAGATCAAAGAGGATCGGGCGATCTATTGGCTCGACAAGGGCGCTCAACCGAGCGATGCCGTGGCGCGTATGTTGCGCAACACGGGCATCCAGGATAAATTCCAGGCCGCAAAAGCGGGCGGAACGGTAGAGTCACCTGGCGTAGAAACAGCCTAAATAGGAGACCTGAATGTGAAAGACCTCGTCGAGTACATAGCCAAGGCATTGGTAGACAACCCCGATGACGTCGAGGTCACCCAAATCAGGGCCGGGCAGGCAACGATCGTCAAGCTAGAGGTCGCTCCCAGCGATAAGGGATGGGTTATCGGGCGGCATGGCCGGGTAGCGAACGCCATGCGCACCCTTTTGCGGGTGGCTTCAACTGTGAGAGATGGCCGCCGCACGATCTTGAAGATCGTCTGAGGCTTATCCATACCAACAATCCGGGCGACGCGCCATTCAGGCCGTCGCCTGTCTTTGTTGGTTAGTAGTAGACAGGACGGGTGAGGTTGGCTACGAGCAAGGTTTCCCACCTGGTTATTGGCCGGGTGGTCGCGCCGCGTGGCGTGCGCGGCGAATTGCGTGTGGAAATCGAGACGGACTCTCCAGAGCGCTTTTACGGCCTGCGTGAGGTTTTCTTGGGCGAAGAGTTGACGCCTTTCGAGGTGCGCCGGGCCAGGCTCCACGAAGGCCAGGCCCTCCTGCAGCTAAAGGGCATCGACGACCGCAACGCCGCAGAACAGTGGCGGGGCGCGTTGGTCTATGTGCCCCTGACAGACGCCATCCCCTTGGAAGAAAACGAATACTACTATTACCAGATCGAGGGGTTGCAGGTCGTCACCGTCGAGGGTGAGGTGCTGGGCAAGGTCACCGAAATCCTCGCTACAGGGGCCAACGATGTATACGTCGTGCAAGGCGAGCAGGGCGAAATCCTCTTGCCCGCCATCGAAGACGTCATCGTCGAGGTGAATCTGGAACAAGGCATCATGCGGGTGAATCTGCTGGAAGGTCTGCGCTAGCTCCCATTACATCGAGGTCTGAGCATGAGCGACGTCCGCTATTGGATCGGCTTTAATCTCGTCCCTCGCATCGGCCCGGTCCGCGTTATGGCCTTGCTCAGTTACTTTGGCGACCTGGAGCGCGCCTGGAGTGCCGACGCCGCGTCGCTACGGGCGGCAGGGCTGCCCCAGGACGCGCTGGAACAACTCTTGTACCACCGCTCGCGCTTGAACCTGGACGCCGAGCTTGCCAAGGTGGTGGATCAGGGCGTCACGGTCCACACACTGGACAGCCCCGATTACCCGCGCATGCTCAAGGACATAGACTACCCGCCGCCCGTGTTGTACGTGCGGGGCGACCTGCTCCCGGCGGACGATTGGGCGGTCGCTATCGTCGGGACGCGCCGCGCCACCACCTATGGCAAAGAAGTGGCTCGCCAGATGGCCGCCGGGCTGGCGGAAAACGGGATCACCGTCGTCAGCGGGCTGGCGCTGGGCATTGACGGCGTCGCCCATCGGACGGCGCTGGAAGCGGGCGGGCGAACCATCGCCGTGCTGGGATGCGGGCTGGACATGGTTTACCCCGACAGACACCGCGAACTGGCGCACCAGATTGTGCAATCCGGGGCGCTGGTTTCGGACTACCCGCTGGGGACCCGGCCAGACGCGGGCAACTTTCCGCCACGCAACCGGATTATCAGCGGCCTGTCGCTGGGCACATTGGTCGTAGAAGCGGACATGAAAAGCGGCGCGCTGATTACGCTGCAATTCGCCCTTGACCAGGGCCGCGAGACCTTTGCCATTCCAGGCAGCATTCACAGCCGCTTGAGCGCAGGAACCAACGCCATGATTCGGCGCGGGGAAGCCAAACTGGTCACCCGCCTGGAAGATATTCTGGAAGAACTGAATTTGACCATGGTCCCCCAACAGAGTGAAGTGCGCGCCATGGTACCCGAGACCCCGATTGAACAAACGTTGCTCTCCTGTATCACCCACGAGCCGCTCCACCTAGACGAAATCGTACGTAGATCGGGCCTTCCCACTGCCACCGTGTCGAGCACCCTCTGCATGATGGAGTTGAAAGGCATGGTGCGACGGGTCGATAACACGAGTTACGTCCTCGCCCACTAGAACGTACGAGAAAGGACCTCGGAATGACGTCTACAGACATTGATTTCTCTAATGTGTATGTAACTATCCTGGCCGGTGGCAGCGGCACGCGCTTGTGGCCGCGCAGCCGCCGCGAGTCTCCCAAGCAGCTCTTGAACCTGCTCGGCGACGAGTCCATGTTGCAGCAGACGATTGACCGCGTGCTGCCCCTGGTGCCGCCGGAACGTATCTATATCCTGACTGGCCCCGATCACGCCCCGTTGATTGCCGATCAGGTGTCTATCCCTGAAGAAAACATCTTGCTGGAACCCTCACCACGCGGCACCGCCCCCTGCCTGGGGCTGGCGGCAATGAAGCTCTTGCAGGGCAGCAATTCCAGCCAGAGCATCATGATCTCTCTGCACGCAGACCACGCCATCGCCAACCCCGAACGCTTTCGGGAGGCGCTGCGCGCGGCGGTAGCTACTGCCCGCCAGGGGTACATCGTTACCGTGGGCATTGTGCCCGACTTTGCCTCCACCGGCTTTGGCTATATCGAGCGTGGCGAGGTGTTGGGGCAGGCAGCAGGCCACGACATCTATCATGTCACGCGCTTTACCGAAAAGCCCCCCCTGGAAAAGGCCCAGGAGTTTGTGCAAAGTGGCCGGTTCTACTGGAATGCCGGGTATTTCGTTTGGACGCTGGATTGCGTGCTGGACGAGTTTCGGCGGCAATTGCCCGACATGCACGCCCAACTAGAAGAGATCGTGGCGGCCCACACTACCCCCGCCGCCGACGAGGTTTTGCAGCGCGTCTGGGACCAGGTCAAGAACACGACCATTGACGTGGGCATCATGGAACACGCCCGCCAGGTGGCCGTCGTGCCCAGTGACCTGGGTTGGAGCGATATCGGCAGTTGGGCCTCTTTGCACGACATCCTCCCGCGTGACGAGCAAGAAAATGTCGTGCTGGGTGATGGGCAACACGTGGGCATAGATACGACCAACTCGCTGATCTATAGCGACGGCAAGCTGGTAGCCACCATCGGACTGGACAACGTGATTGTGGTCAACACTGGCGACGCCATCTTGGTGCTGCCCCAAGACCGCGCCCAAGACGTGAGCGCCCTGGTCAAAGAACTGCGCGCGCGGGGCCTGGAGAAATACCTGTAAACCCTGCTTTCCATCATCCCTTGGCTCAAGGAGCAACCATTGCAAGCAGAGATCATTTCTATCGGCACAGAACTGTTGCTGGGCGAGATCGTAGACACCAATTCCGCCTGGATCGCCCAGCGATTGACGACCATCGGCCTCAATCTATACCACGTGGCTACGGTGGGAGATAATTTGCAGCGAATCACCGGCATCATGCGGGCGGCATTGGAGCGTTCCGACGTGGTGATCACCACGGGCGGGCTTGGCCCCACGGTAGACGACATGACCCGCGAAGCCGTGGCCGCCGCGACAGACCGCGAGCTGGTGATGGACGAGGAACTGTGGCAGGAAATCGTCCGCTACTTTGCCAGCCGCCGCTTTACAATGACCGAGAACAACCGCAAGCAGGGCTATATACCGGCGGGCGCGCTCATCATTCACAACCCCGTGGGCACCGCGCCCGCTTTTGCCGTTGAGCACAAGGGACACCTGATTATCTCGCTGCCAGGCGTGCCCCACGAGATGCGCTACCTGATGGAAAACGAGGTACTGCCTCTGCTGCGGGCGCGTTTCGGCCTCAAGGGGGTCATTCGCAGCCGCATTCTGCACACCTGCGGCATCGGCGAAAGCGCCATTGACGACCGCATCGGGGACTTGATGCACCTCTCCAACCCGACGGTGGGCACAGCGGCGCATCCAGGGCAAACGGATGTGCGCGTGGCCGCCAGAGCGGATACCGAAGAGGAGGCGTTGGCGCTGATCGAGCCGGTAGAGCAGGCCATCCGGGCGCGCCTGGGCGAGTATATCTTTGGCGTGGATCAAGAGACCATCGGCGGGGCCGTGCTCAAGCTGCTGGCAGACCGGGGGCTGCGGTTGGCGGTGGTGGATCACGTGACTCGCGGCGACCTGACGCAACGACTGGCCGCGCAGACTCCAGAGGGGCTGGCTTTTGCCGGGGCGTTGGTGCTGCCCAACAGAGACGCCTTTGCCCAAGTATTGCGCCTCCCCGCCGAACTGTTGCAAGAGCAGGATTTCCCCCGCGTGGAGGTGGCCGAAGCGGCTGCCCGTTCCGTCTGCCAGGTCTATGGCGCAGACCTGGGGCTGGCTGTGGTTGGCCCCACCAACTCTGGCCCGGCAGATACTTCAGACGCGGCGGCGGCTGTCGTGCCCGTCTCGCCCACGCATTTTAGCCTGGCGACGGCAGAAGGCGCGCTATGCACCCGCTCCGCGCAGGGGCGGTCTGGCCCTTCCGGGCGGGGCTGGCTGATCCACCTGGCGCTGGACATGGTGCGGCGGCATCTCCTGGGCCTGCCCATCGCCTGAGCACACAATCTGATAGATACCAGCCCAGCACTGAAGGTGCCGGGCTGGTGTAAAAAGTACACTAAAGTGCATTATACTATACTAAACCCGCTTATGAGTTTTAACAAAACAGTTGGGTAATAGCCATTAGGATGGGCGGTTGAAACCGCGGCAACCGTTGCGAAACCTGCCTTCGCAGGTTCGCTTTCCAGCCGCCGAAGGGCGGCTTTGCAATGGTTGGTGCAGTTTCAACTGCCTACGAGATGGCACGTCGGGCTACCGAAGCAAATAGTAAATCTCCATTATCGGGTTTCCTTTTTCAGCAGCCTGGGACGTTCAGTCCCAGGTGCAACCTGCACCCCAACCCGCCGAGAGCCGAGCATGTTGTTCACCAGCAACATCCCCACCAGGATCAGCGCCAGCGCGGCAAAGGCGTGCCAACTCAGGCGCTCCCCCAGGATCGTCCAGCCCCAGAACACGCCGAAAATCGGGGCAATGTATGTCACCAACGACGTGCCGGTGGCCCCAATGCCCTGCAACAAGCGATAGTACAGGATATAGGCCAGCGCAGTGCCCAGGACAGCCAGCCCTAGCAGCGCCAGAATCGCCTGACCAGACGGGCGCATCGTCCAGGGCTGCTCCACCAGAGACAGGGGCACGAAAAATAGAAACCCCGTGCTTACCTGCCCCAGCGAGGCAACCAGCGGGGGCTGGTCGGCAATGTGACGCTTGGCATAGTTCGTGGCGATGGCATAGCTAAACGAGCCGACGACGATTGCCATCTCGGCCCAAAAGCTGGCCTCTATCCCGTCGCTGAGCTTGGGCAGCGTCAGCACCAGAATGCCCGCAAAGCCGAGCAACATGCCGACGGTGCGCGTGCGCGTCAATGGCTCTGCGCCCAACACGACGGCCAGCACAAAGGTGAACAGCGGCATGGTGGCGTTCAGGATGGACGACAGCCCGCTGGGGATGTATTGCGTGCCCCAGGCCATCAGGCTAAAGGGGACCAGGGCGTTGAAAAAACCCACAAAGGCAAAATGCTTCCAGGTGCGCCAATCCGAGGGGAGTTTGAGCCGCCTGGCGCGAATCACCAGCCACAATACGAGCGAGCCAATGCCCACCCGCAGCATGGCAAAGCTGAGTGGCCCCATTTCGGCCACGCCCACTTTGATGAACAGGAACGACGCGCCCCAAATGGCGCTGAGCAGCAAGAGCAGGACAGCATAGGTGTAGGTCACAGAACCGTTTTCTCCTCAGCCAACGGGCGCTACTCATCGAGGGCGCGCCCGGCCCGCGCTGCGCGTGGGCTGGTGCGAGTATAGCATCGCCGAGCATCTTCACCAAAAGCGCCGGGGGATCGGTCCGCCGCGAACGCGCGCTTGGATTTCCGCGCTCTCTGGACTACACTGGTGTCGGACGCATCTGCTATCGCTTGCTGCCGACCATTCGCATATCGCGTATAGACAACACGCTGGGGAGGTTACCCATGATTCGCAGCGCCTTTGAACGGTTCATCATTTCCGGCCATCGCGGCTATTCCTCCAAATACCCCGAAAACACGCTGCTCGCTTTCCAGGCAGCCATCGAACTGGGCGTAGACATGCTCGAACTCGACCTGCACCTCTCGGCAGATGGGGTGATCATGGTGATGCACGACAAGACGCTCGACCGCACCACGAACGGCACGGGCCTCTTGCGCGAAAAGACATGCGCGCAGCTCAAAGAGCTGGACGCGGGCGGGTGGAAGGCCAGCTATTTCCAGGGCCTCAAGGTTCCCACGTTTGAAGAGTTCCTGACGCTCACCAGACCCTACGAGAACCTGCTTTTCTCCGTCGAGATCAAAGAGGAGCCTGATGACATCGCCTGCACAGACGCGGCCATCGCCATGACAAACGCCTTTGGCATGACGGACCGCTGCGTCTTTACCTCTTTTGATGCTGCCGTCACCGACCATATCCACGACAAATACGGGTTGCCCAACCTCGGTTACTGGGAAAAGTACATGCGGAACGTCCAGCCCGACTCGATTTCCAAGCTTTGGTCGGTGGGCGTGCCCATGCAAGACGTGTCGCTGGAACACACCAATATGTGGCGCGCCAGGGGCATCTGGCCGTGCGCCTATTGCGCCGACACCGCCGAGCAGGTCATCTGGTGCATTGACAATGGCGCGGCGATGGTTACGTGCAACGACCCTGTTCCCGCGCTGCGTATCGCCCAAGAGCGCGGCTTGCGGTGAGGATTGGCGGAGGCGGCGGGCGGCCAGAGCGCGGCAGGGATGCCGCGGCTACGGCGCGCTGCCATCCCTGGCAAATGGCGCTAACATTTCGCGGATCAAGTGCTGGAGCAAGATCGGAGTTGCCCTCATCCGCCCTTCGGGCATCGGCATACCTGCCGCTTTCTCCCGGGGGGAGAAGGCGGTAATCGTGGCAATATGCCACCGGCATACACGCCGCCCTCGCCCCC
>JAAYXX010000325.1 GCA_012515695.1 Chloroflexota bacterium | reverse complement strand
CGGTAAGCGCGGCAATATGCCACCGGCATATATGCCGCCCTCGCCCACTGGGAGAGGGAGCGGCTGAGTACAGCCGTGGGTGAGGGTGTCTGGTTCCCTCGCCCACTGGGAGAGGGGTAGGGTGAGGGCGATCGACAACCAAATGTTAGCGCCATTTGCCATCCTTGGCGGCCTGATAGGATGGCAGGCTGGAAGCCGGCGGTCCAATTCCCCTCTCCCAAAGGCAAAGGCGGCTCCATAGAAGCCAGGAGATGAGGCCGGGCCACTTGACGCAGCCTGCGAGTTATGGCAATCTATGGTCGGGCTGGGTTCTCCAGCCCTCAGTTGAGCATCCTGATCTATTGTGCCCCCGTTTTCCCCCGCGTCTTGGCTACTTCTAACTCGCTCATTCCTCATGTCAGCCGCATAGCAAGAACCGCATACCTTGGCGCTCCGGTTCGCTGAAAAGCCGGTTGTGGGAAAGGAATCAAGCGATGACAGATGCCCCGCATGTAGAGGTGCCGCGCCTACCCGAGCGCGTGGAGGAACCCCGCCTCGATGGGACGGGCCGCGAGCCAGGAGGGAGGCGCGGCGGTGTTGGCCCCTGGTGGCAAACTACCACCGCTATCGCCCTGGGGTTATCCCTGGGCGTGGTGCTGCTGGCCTCCGTCTGGTTGCTGGCAGAGGCAATAGCTCTGGTGATCCTGGGAATCGTCATTGGGGAGGCGCTGTCGCCCGTTGTAGACTGGCTGGGGAGACGCATCCCTCGCCTGCTGGCTATCCTGCTCACCTATCTGGTATTGGCGCTGATCCTGGTGGGGTTTGGTCTGGCGATCTTGCCCACTCTGATCACGCAGGTGCAAACGGCGGTTGCCGCGGTCCCAGGACTGGTAGAGATGGCGCAGAGATGGTTTGCCCGCCTGCCCGGAGTGAACACTACCGATATCGTGGGCTTTATCTCTTCGGTACTGGGAGAGGTCAGTCAGGCGCTCCTCGCCCTGCCCGGCATCATCGTGACTTCGCTGTTGAATATCCTGTTTATTGTATTCGTATCCGTTTACTGGCTGCTTCAGGCAAAAGGGCGGAGAATCTTTACCCTGTCGCTGTTCCCCAAGGAACGCCGCGAGCGGGTGCGCTATACTGCCAAGAGTATGGCGCAGGCGATGGGCGGCTTTGTGCGTGCCACTATCATCGGCGGGTTGATCATAGCAACGCTCTACTTTATTGGCCTGACGATTTTCGGCATTCCCTTCGCGTTGGCTCTGGCGCTCTTTGCAGGGCTGATGGAGTTTATCCCGGTGATTGGGCCGACGCTGGCGGCTATCCCGATGGTGGCGTTGGCCCTGGCGGAATCGCCCACCAGGGCGCTGATTGTGCTGGCGTTCGTGCTGGCGATGCAGCAATTCGAGAGCAACGTGATTATGCCCAACGTTGTCCGCTCCCAGACCGAAGTTTCGCCCCTGTTGGCCCTGCTGTCCCTGTTCGCCGGGGTGTCGTTGGGGGGGCTATTGGGCGCGCTGGTAGCTATTCCCCTGGCGGCCGCTGCACGGGTGTTCTTTGTGCAGGTTATCGCGCCGGGCATTCGCCGCTGGACGGGAGCCGCGCCGGTAGAGTCCGAGTGAGCGCGGGACGCTATGCGGGTTTCAACGCGACGCGCATGACGTCATCGCCCAGGGCGGCATCACGGAACCCCTGTTCCCACTCGGCGAGCGGATACACGCGGGTGAGCAACGGCTTGAGATCTATTTGACCGTGTGCCACCATTTCCAGGCCAGTATGCCAGCTCGACCAGTTGTGCGAGATCTCGCCATACAGCGTGAGTTCCTTAACGATGACGGGCCATGTTTGCAGGGGGATGGTCACGCCGCCTCGAATGCCCCCTCCGGAGATCATCACCCGTCCACCGGGCCGGGCAATCTCGATGGCCTGGCTGACTGCCGACGCAGCCCCCGCGTTTTCCACCACCACATCAAACCCCACACCCCCTGTAAGCTCGGCGGCGGCGGCAATCAGGTCTTGCTCGTCCACATTGACCACCCGGTCTGCGCCCAGCGAGGCCGCCAGAGGCAACCGCACGCGGGCATCTCGCTGAATGCCGGAAACCAACACGGGTTTGGCCCCCGCAGCCAGCGCGAGTTGCAGCAGAATTTGGCCGCGTGCGCCAGGCCCCAGAATGGCAACCGACTCGCCCGCGCGCAACTGCAACCGCTCATACAGGCAATGCACACTGCCCGCGGTAGGCTCCATCAGTACCGCCTCTTCAAAAGAAACGTGGTCGGGCAGGATGTGCAGCGAGCGATCCGGCCAGACGGTCAGCGGGGCAAAAGCGCCGCCCACCGTGTAGTGGATGCGCCCGGCCATTGGCGGGGTGTTCACACAAATGTTAACCTTGCCAGCGCGGCAGTTGACGCATTCGCCGCAATAGTGGACGACGATCTCGCCCACCACGCGGTCCCCCGGCTTGACGCGGGTTACGGCGGGGCCGACGGCCAGCACGGTGCCGCACATCTCATGGCCGCCCACAGTAGGCTGGTCGGGACCGGACAGGCGCGTGCCTTCCTTCACATGCCAGCCGTGCACGTCGCTGCCACAGATACCACAATAGGCTACCTGGATCAGCACATCGTGGGGCGCAAAAGGATTGTGGCCGAGAGCGGGTTCGGCTGCTTCTTCAAGCTGATAATGGCCGTCGGGGTACAGAACAAGGGCTTGCATAGCGGTTATCCCTTCTTGATGGATGGCACGGGCGATAGCGGCCCTGGGAGCGGTTGCCCCCTGGCACATCAGGCGCCGCCTGATGGCGCTGCCACTTGGCGCTACAGCCAAGTGCCTGGGTGCGCGTAGGGTGTCAATGACTCCAGGGGTATTATAGCCAATCGGTGTCGCATGACCAGTAGCCTCCGGACGGGGGCGCAGGGGCGTAATGTCGGGCACAGGTGAGGGTAGAGCCAGGGCATGTCCAAGGAAACGGATCAAGAGCGCTGGGAACTGCTGGAGCAGATTGACGAAATCACCACCGTGCCGGTGATTGTGCTGTCGTTTGTGTGGGTGATCGTTGTCCTTGTCGAGTTCATCTGGGGGGCAAGCCCGTATCTGCTGACGATAGGCTATCTCATCTGGGGCATTTTCATTCTAGATTTCGTGGTCAGCCTGATCATCGCCCCGAACAAGCTTGTCTATATCAAGAACAACTGGTTCACGCTGCTCTCCCTGCTGCTTCCGGCGCTGAGGTTTCTGGCCGTTCTCCGCGCTCTGCGCGTTCTGCGGTTCGCGGGAGCAGCGCGCGCGCTGAACCTGGCCAAGCTGATCACATCGTTAAACCGTGGCATGCGGGCCGCGCGGACCACCCTGGGGCGACGCAAAGCGGGGTTTGTCTTTGTGCTGACGACGCTTGTTTTGCTGGTAGGGGCCGCCGGAATGCAAGCATTCGAAAGCCCGCAAGCTCTGGCGGCGGCGGGAATTGAGGGGAAAGATGGGCTGGTATCCTACGGCGATGCGCTCTGGTGGACGGCGATGATCTTGACGACGATTGGGTCAGAGTATTGGCCCCAAACCCCCGAGGGCCGCATTCTGGGGTTTATCATTTCCCTGTACGCGCTCGGCGTGCTGGGCTATGTCACCGCGGTGTTGGCCAGCTTTTTCATCGGCAGCGACGCGAGCGCGACGGACAGGTACGAATGAAAAGCGCGAGACAAAAGAACAGCCGCGCTATCCGAGACGGCGCGGCTGTTGCAATGCGGGCTGTTGCCGGTCAGGGTTCGGCGATGACAGGGTTGCGTAATGTGCCGATGCCCTCGATCTCGATCTCGACCACGTCGCCGGGGCGGAGGAACACGGGCGGCTTGCGGGCAAAGCCGACGCCGGAAGGCGTGCCGGTCATAATCACCGTGCCGGGGATCAGCGTGAACGAGTCCGAGAGGTAGGAGATTAGCTTGCGACAGGAAAAGATCAGGTCGTTGGTATTGGAATCCTGCATCGTCTTGCCGTTCAGCCGAGTCTGGACGCGCACATTGTCCGGGTCTAGCTCCGTGGCAAGCCACGGCCCCATCGGGGCAAAGGTATCGAACGACTTGGCGCGTGCCCATTGCTTGTCAATGCGTAGCTGGCAATCGCGCGCGCTGACATCGTTGGCGCAGGTATAGCCCAGAACATAGTCCAGCGCCTCGGCCTCTGCCACATGATGCGCGGTCTTGCCGATGATGATGGCCAGCTCGCATTCATAGTCCACTTCGTTCGGCGCCACTTTGGGGAGGATAATGGGGTCGTCGGGCGCGCAAAGCGCCGTCGTGGCCTTGATAAAGATGACGGGGCGCTCTGGGATCTCGTCGCCGCCTTCCAGGGCGTGGGCGCGATAGTTCAGCCCGATGGCCAAGATATTGGGCGGGTCAACAGGCGGCAAGAGTTTCACTTCCGACAGGGGCACCGTCACACCCGTCGGCTGCCATTTCGTGAAAATGCTGCCCTCGATAAGATCAAGGGTCTGATCGTCCTGTAGGAGACCATAGCGGATGGTCCTATCTTGAAGGGCGACACGCGCAATTTTACTCATGATCAGCTCCTTTTATTTGTAGGCGGATACGGCGGGATTGTAACCGGGCAGAGGGAGGACGTCAACATCCAAGCGAACGGCGCGTCCACAAAGCAACGATCGCCGCGCACCGTATCGGCGCGCTTTCCGTGGTGGCCGGGCGGGGCCTTCCCGCTTGACGGGCCAGTGCCTTTGTGGCATAAGAAAATCCGTCAAACCACCAGGGGGGAGCTATGCACAATCAGGGCGGTTGGGCCGGTCGTTTACTCTTTGTTGATCTCACCACGGGAACATTCAGCCATCGCGACACGATGGACTATGCGCCAGACTATCCAGGGGGGCGGGCGCTGGGCGCTGCGCTGGCGTGGGAGTTGCTGCGGCCTGGCATTGCACCGTTCGACCCGGAGAACCCCTTGATGTTTTTGAGCGGGCCGCTGGCGGGTACGTCGGCCCCGGCTGCTGGGCGGGTCACGGTCTGCGCTCTCGCCCCTCAGGGGCATCCCTTTGGCTGGTTCTCGCGGGCCAGCATGGGGGGCGATTTCGGGCACATGCTCAAGCAGGCGAGCTATGACGGGATCGTGATTATTGGGCAGGCCCCTCGACCGGTGTACCTGTGGGTGAGCGAGGAAGAGGTGGCCCTGCGCGACGCCAGCGACCTGTGGGGGCTGGGCATAATGGGCACGCAAGAGGCGCTGGCCGAACGCCTGGGCCCCAAGACCGAGATCGCGACCATCGGCCCAGCGGGCGAAACCCTGTCGCGGATTGCCACCATCGGCTCGCACGAGGGATCGGCGGCGGGGCAAGGTGGGCTAGGGGCCGTGATGGGCGCCAAGCGGCTCAAGGCGGTGGCGGTATATGGCACGCAGAGGCCGACCATCGCCCGGCCCGAGGCTTTCCGCAAGCTGTCCAGGGCCATCGCCCGCGAGCAGATTGAGGACCGCGAGCGCAGGTCGCCCCAGGCCACGCCGTCAGCCCAGCCGCCTGCCTACAATGCGCGGACGATCCATTGCAGCCGGGGGTGCATCTATGGGTGCGCCCGGCGCTATGAGGGCGTGCCGGGGACTGTCTTTCCAGAGCGGGAGTATAGCGGCGTACAGCAATGCACGGCAGGCCGCTTTCGGGGCGCGGAGGATGGCTATTGGAACCTGGGCTTTGAGGCGGGCTTTGAACTGAACGTGCTCGCCAACGACTGGGGCATCAACCATTGGGACTTGATGAAGGGGTTGTTCCCCTGGATCGGCATGTGTCACCAGGACGGACTCACCCATCTGGGGGGGCGCGAGATTGTGCCCCAAGACCCGCGCTTTTGGTATGATGTGCTGCGCGCCATTGCCACGCGCCAGGGGCCGCTGGCGGACATTGTCGCCGATGGCGGCCAGCAGGCCATTCTCACCACGGGGCTGCTCCCCGACGATGCCCGCCAGCTTTACACCGCCTGGGGCTATGCCAACCACTGGGACGGGCGCGGGCCGCGTGGCAACCGTATCACCTACCCCTTTTGGCTGGTGAGCGCCCTGCTGTGGATGGTAGACACCCGCGACCCAATGGGCAGCGCCCACGGCTATGTGCAGAACATGACGGCGGCCAGCCCGTTCGGCTCGGGCGTCCTCACCTGGGAGCAGTTGCAGGGAATTGGGCAGCGTCTCTACGGGCGGCCAGAGGCGATGGACCCCTTGAGCAACTATGAGGGCAAGGCAGAACCTGCCTGGTGGCATGCCCGGCGCTCGATGATCAAAGACAGCCTGCCGCTGTGTGACCGCGTGTTCCCCCGGCTATTCACCGCCCTGACCGAGGACGGGCTGCCGCGCGCGGAGGGGATCGAAGGGCCTGACTTCGAGTATCACCTGTATGCCCTGGCAACCGGCGACGATTGCGGGCCGGAGGGGTTGGAGCGTATGGCCGAGCGGGCGCTGACGTTGGAGCGGCTGACGCTGTTCCGCGATTGGGGGCGAACGCGTCAGACGGAGGAGGGCGTGCTCGACTATTTCTGCGACACGCTGGAAGAGTTCAGCAACCCACTGCTGGGCGAGCGCAAGCATGCAGAACGCGAACCGCTGCGGCGGCTGGCAACCGAGTTCTATGCGCTGCGTGGATGGAACCCAGAAACGGGTCTACCAACTGCCGAAAAAGCGGAGGAACTGGGCCTCGGCGAGCAATATCGCCAACTCGGCCAGCCGCGCTGTTAACGCGCTGGCCGAGTTGTTCGTGCATCTGACCTACAGCTCGATGACTACCTTGAAGGCTTCGCGCCGGGCGAGCATAGCAAATCCCTCGTTGATCTGCTCCAGGGGCAGGCGGTGGCTGATCCAGTCGCGCAACACCACCGTGCCGTTTTCGATGAGGGATAGCACCTCGTCGTGGACGTCCTCTTCGCGCACGGGGAGCCGGATGATGCGCCCCGACTCGCGGGCCGCGCGCACCATGATACCTTCTGCGTCGTCTTCTTCAGGCACGCCATAGTTGCCTACCAGCCCGGTGGGGCTGACCAACGCCAGGGCGCTCTCCAATGCCTCGTTGCTGCCGACGGCGTCAATGACCCGGTCAAAGGAACCCCAGGGCGATTTGGCGCTCGTTTCCTCTTCGGTGCGATCCTCGATCACCATGTAACTATCAGCGCCGAGATCGATGCACTCCTCGCACCACCTCTGGCTGCGCCCCAAGACTGCCAGATAAGGCACGCCAATCCAGTGCGCCCAAAAGATGAACGAGCGGGCCACTGGCCCCGTGCCTACGATAGCCGTCCGGGTTGTGCGGTTTACGTCGGCGGCCCGGATGGCGAACAAGGTCTCTTTGAGCGTGATGATGGCGGTCGCTTCGACGGGGTCAAGGTATTCGGGGATAATCTGCTGCTTGGGCCACATTCCATTGACCGGGTGGTCGGGCTGATCGTCGAGCAGCGCAGCCATGTCTGTCACCAGGCCATACTGGGCAAAGCCGCCCCAGGCCGAGGCAATGCCCACCTTGTCATAGTCGTACGTTACGCCAGGGCGCAACACGCGCTGGCCGGGTTTATAGCGGCGGACGCGCTCCCCGACCTGGATGATAGTGCCCACGCTCTCGTGTCCCAATACGAGGGGCACAGGGATGCTGGTCACGAATTGGCGCTCGACGATCTTGCGATCGGTGGCATTGCAGATGCTACAAGCCTCAATACGCACCAGGGCGTCATATGGCCCCATAGTTGGCATAGGAACGTCTCGCACAACGAGTTGATTCGGACCCTCGACGACGGCAGCCTTCATCTGTTGACCTCCAGGTATTTGCTGCGCGCATAGTAGCATTCGGGGAATATTGTGTCAAACGTGCTTGTCTGCTAAGAGATTTGCGAGTATTCTACGTAAAGGCGCGCTACAATGGGGGAAGCGCGTCGCAATGGGGGAACAAGGGGGTATTGGGGGACATGGAAAACACAGAGCACTCTGCATTGGAGCCAGGCGGCTTTTTCCTCAAGGGCGGCCCGGTGGGCTGCCTGCTCGTTCACGGGTTCACCGGCTCCCCGTTGGAAATGCGAGGGCTGGGCGAATTTTTGCAGGAAAAGGGACTGACCGTATCTATTCCCTTGCTGCCAGGGCACGGCGTAACACCGGATGAGCTAAACCGGGTATGCTGGCAAGACTGGGTAGCGCGGGTAGAAGAGGCGCTGGCCGAGTTGCGCGACCAGTGCGAGACGCTGTTCGTGGCCGGGTTGAGCCTTGGCGCGCTGTTGACGTTGCATCTGGCGGCGCGCCAGCCGGACATTCGGGGGATCGCCCTCTATTCGCCCGCCATCAGGGTGGCGAACAGGTTTTTCTGGCTGCTGCCCCTGGCCCGCCATGTGATCAAGCGATGGCCCAAAGAGCCAGAGGAGCAGGACGACCTGACGCCCCCCCAGGCCGACAGCCCCGCGCAACACTATGACTGCTACCCGACCACTGGGGCCAACGAACTACGCAAGTTCCAGCGTGTGGTGCGTCGGGAACTGGCGAGCGTGCGGGTTCCGGCGATTGTGTTCTACTCGACGGGCGACAGGATGATTCACCCGGATGCAGGCCCCTTTACGTTTGACAGGCTCGGTTCCGAAGACAAGGAACTGGTCACCCTCCATAATTCCGGCCATAACCTGATGGTAGACATTGAGCGGGAGAGCATTTACGCCCGCACGTATGGGTTCATCGTCTCCCATCTGGCATAAGTCCGCTCCTCTGACGCGCGCATCCGGCCCAGGCCCCCTGCTTGGGCCGGACGTTGTATGGGCTGTCTCCACGACAGTCTGCGCTACATTTCCCCAAGATGATCTATTGTACCTTTGCCTCTCTTTGTGCCGCATCCACTCAGGTTAATCAAAAACCCGAATTCGAAATAAATATATACCTTTGCGTTACGAGGTATACACTTTTATGGTATATAGTGGGTTTGAGAGTGTTTTGTGTATACTCACACTCTGTTGTAGGTGGCCCCCAACACAGTCTCGGTGGCTGTTTGGCGCCTTTCGGCGCCAAACAGCATTGGACCGCAACGAAGCCACTGTTATCGTTCGATCAGTTTGAGCGAAAGGAGGTCTATTACCACCCTGCACATGCCTGTTTCGATGAATCGCTGTTTCCTAATGATTCTATCGCTTCTTTGGTCAAAGTGAGGGAAGGAAAATGCGCAAGAACGTCGTGCGAACGTGGCTGTTGCTTGGACTGTTGCTGACCGGCCTGCTCTTACTTCCGTTTGGCGCAGGGGCGGCCCGTGGTGAGCTACCCACCCTGACCCCGGCAAAAGCAGTAGATAAGCCTTCTCAGGGCGTACAATTGCTCAAGCCAGGGTTTGAGGATCGAGGGGATCTCATCCCGGTCGATGCAGCGCCCAGCCTGATGGGATCAGCCCAGGCATCCGTTGTGCAAAAGGCTATGTACAAGAGCTGCACCGACATGACGACGATTTTCTTCTATGTCGTCAGCGTTGGTGAAGGCGGCAGCCTGGATCATTGGTCGCTCGGGCTGTGCAATGAGGATTGGGCACATCCCTATGTCGTCGGCGCCTTCTTTGATCCAGTTCCTATTGAGGATTGCGCGGAATGGACCCCCGGCGTCGCGGATTACTGGGTGCCCATTGGCTTTGAGGAATTGGCACCTGCAGACGCGGCCAACGAGATTCCGGGCAATTGGTCGGTCAAGCTCAACAAGTCGGTCCCTGCGGGAACTTGTATGGCCTTTGCCGTGGCTATTCATGGGGTGTGGAACTTTGGCGGAGTGCCCTGGAGTGCCAAAGTCGGCGGCGCGATTGTGGCCAACGAGACCACTGGCCCCTCTTGTAACTGGGAACCCTGCCCCGGCGGCGTGCAGGTTGTTCTGACGGGTGGCGGCGCGCTTTGCCCAGGTGACACGCTGACGCTGTTCGCGGATACCACCGGCACAGTTTGCTGGCCCGGCCCGCTGGTCTACTCCTGGTACAACAATGGCGATCCTATCGAGGGCGCGCCCAATTCGCCGTATCTGGAGGTGAGCCAGCCTGGATGGTATCAGGTGCTCGTGGATTGCGGCGATAGCCCGCTTCCTTCGTGCCATGTGCTGTCCAATATCGCCGAAGTCTGGCCCGATACCGAGCCGCCTGTGGCTGTCTGCAAGGACATCGCTGTTGTTCTGGGCCAAGACGGCACGGCCAGCATCACCGCGGATAGCGTGGATGGTGGCTCGACGGACAACTGCGGTATCGTGACCAAGGCCATCGACAAGAACGTGTTCACCACCGATGATATCGGCGTCAATACAGTCGTTCTGACTGTGTGGGATGCTGCGGGCAACAGCGATAGCTGCGAGGCGCAGGTCACGGTAATGCAGTCTGATCTGCCGTCCGTGCCGCTCGTTCTGGGCGCTGATGCTCCTGGCTTGGGAGGCCCGACGGGTGATCTTACCCTGATGGGTCTGGCTGATGAATTTGCCTGGTTGCGTCTGTGGGTCCGTCCCCCGGGTGCGCTCCACTTTACCAATGCCGGTGACTTTGTGGCCGATGGCTGCGGTCACTGGGAATTTACCTTCACCTTTGAGGATACGGGAGTGTACACGTTCCGGGTGGGCGCTCGCGACGTGGCCGGAAACTGGGCCTGGACAGATGATCTGGAACTGGAACTGAACCCCTCGATCCCCATCGAGACGGTGATGTTGCAGCAGGAAGTGAATGGCTACACGGGCACCACCGATACCTGGATCGGAGCCTGGGAGCCTGACGCGGCGGACGGGATGGACAATCGGCTGCGGATTCGCTTCGGCGATGACCGTAGCGCCCTGATCAAGTTTGACCTGGACGGGGTCATCCCCGGCAGCGCCAATATCCTGTACGCCAACCTGGGCGTCTACAGCACCTTCCAGAGCAACATAGCTGCTCTGACGATGGAAGCCTACCAGATGAAGGCCGCGTGGGCCGAGGAAGAGGCCACCTACAATATGGCCGACGCGATGACCCCGTGGCAAGCCGCTGGTGGCAACGGCGATCTGGACCGCGAGATGGTTCCGGAAGACAGCGCCCTGTTTACTGAGGCACAGGCATGGTATGCCTTTGACGTGACGGACGCCGCAAAGGAGTGGTTGGCTGATCCGACGGCCAACTTTGGGTTGATGCTCAAGGGCACAGATGGCACCTCTGTGCAGTACAACATCGCCTCCTCCGAGTTCGAGTCGGCTTGCCGTCGCCCGGCGCTGTTCATCATCTTCTCCGGCGCTTCGCCGCTGGCCCTGGTCCAGTAACCTGCGTTTGCAGTTACACAGACCGACCCCTTACCGACCCGAGCGAGTTGCTCGGGTCGGTTTTTTGCTGCATAGCCGGGCCTACAACGCCGACGCCAGGCGGTCGAGACCGCGGCCCCCCGTGCCCTCCCCCCAAAAATTGACAAAAGCCCATCCTGTGCTATATTAGTTAAATAACTTAACTGTTAAGGTATTTAACTAAACGGAGAAGATGATGGCTCCTCCTATGACACTCTCTGAAGAAGCCCTGCAACAGGCCATTGATCGCTTTTGGGAGACCATTCCGCAGCTCTGGAACCAGATTCGGGCCAACGTGCGAGCCATTGCTGCCGAAGAGTTTTGCATCAGCGTCCAGCAGTTCCACGTCCTGCGTTACGTGCGGCGGGGCTTTGGCTCGGTGAGCGAGCTGGCGTCAGTGACCCAATTGAGCCGCCCGGCGATGAGCCAGGCGGTGAACGCCCTGGTGGAAAAGGGCTTGCTCACCCGGCGGCAGAGCGCCCAGGACCGGCGCTATGTCGAACTGGAGCTAACTCCCGCTGGCGAGGACATGCTCTCCACCATCTATGCCGAGAACCGTCGCTGGATGATGGAAAAGCTGTCTGTGCTGGAACCCGACGAACTGGAGGACATCCCTCTGGGGCTGAAGGCGCTTCGCAAGGCATTCCTTGAACCCGTCCCAACATCACAGCAGACAACAGGTTAGCCGATGAAACAGATCTACAAGCTATTGCGTTTTGTGAAACCCTATTGGCGACTCGCCTTGCTCTCGCTGGCGTTGCTCACCTCTCTGGTGTTCCTGGACCTGGCTATTCCGCGCCTGATCCAGCGGATCATTGATGACGGCATCAAGCAGAACAACATGAGCATCGTTCTACGGACCTCGGCACTCATGTTTGCCCTCTCGGCGGTGAGCGCGCTGATGGCGATTGGCAACAACATCTACTCCATCCGCGTGGGCGAAGGGGTGGCCCGCGACCTGCGCGAGGCCCTCTTTGTCAAGATTCAGTCCTTTTCCTACGGCAACATAGACCAGTTCACCACCGGGCGGCTGATGGTGCGCCTGTCCAGCGATGTCGCGGCGGTGCAGCGCGTGTTCCAGGTCTCGCTGCGGATTGGCACACGCGCCCCTTTGCTGATGGTGGGTAGCCTGATCCTGATGATCAACACCAGCCCAGAATTGGCGCTGACAATGGTGCCCCTGCTGCTGGTAACCTCCGCCGTCATCGTCGTGTACAGCGTCAAGATGGAGCCGTTGTTCCTCAGCGTGCAGCAAAAGCTGGACCGGCTCAACACCGTCTTGCAGGAGAACATCGCCGGGGCGCGGCTGGTCAAGGCGTTTGTGCGGGCAGAGCACGAGGGGAAGCGCTTTGCTGGCGCCAACCAGGACCTCACCGAGCGCAACATTGATGTGATGCAGTTCATGTCTACCATGTCGCCGGTGCTGACCATTTTCGTCAATATCGGCATGGTTGTTGTGATCTATGCCGGGGGGCTGCGCGCCATCAGCGGCAACCTGTCGGTGGGGCAGATCGTGGCCTTTAGCAACTATTTGCTCACGACAATGACGCCGCTGATCATGATGACCATGCTATCGAATACCTGGGCCAACGGAATCGCCTCTGCCGGGCGCGTGAACGAAGTATTGGACACCACCCCCGAAGTGCAGGACGCTCCGCAGGCCGCGCCCCTGCCAGATATCGCTCAGGCGCGTGTGGCGTTTGAGGGGGTCAGCTTTCGCTATAACGGCGATAGCGACAACCTCGTGCTGGAGGACATCAACCTGGTGGCCGAGCCGGGGGAGATGGTCGCGATTCTGGGGGCAACTGGCGCAGGCAAGACCTCGCTGGTGCATCTGATTCCCCGCTTCTACGACCCCTGCAAGGGGCGGATTCTGGTGGATGGCGTGGATATTCGCGATATCGAGCAGGATTCGCTGTTGGCCCATGTGGGCATCGTGCCACAAGAAACCATCCTGTTCTCTGGCACGGTACGCGATAACATCCGCTATGGTCGCCCGGACGCGACAGACGAAGAGGTGATCGCAGCCGCTCAGGTAGCCCAGGCGCACGACTTTATCATGAGGCTCCCCCAGGGATACGATACCTATGTGGAGGAGCGCGGCGCCAACCTTTCCGGCGGGCAGAAGCAGCGGGTCGCCATTGCGCGGGCGCTGGTGAATCGCCCCAAGATTCTGATTCTGGACGATAGTACCAGCTCCGTGGACGTAGAGACCGAAACCAAGATTCAGGATGGGCTGCGCGAGATCATGCAGGATTGCACCAGTTTCGTTGTCGCGCAACGCATCAGCACCGTCCTGCGGGCGGACAAGATCATCGTCATTGACAAGGGGCGCGTGGTGGCCCAGGGGACGCACGCGCAGCTAATGCAGACCAGCCCCATCTACCGCGAGATTTACGACTCGCAGTTGGGGGATGGGAATGGGGGCACGTTGCTAGACCTGAGCGCCCAATCGGCCTTGAGGGGGGCGGAAAATGTCTGAACAAAGCAGCAGTCAACGCAGCGCCAGCGCCGGGGAATATCGCACGCGCATGTTGCGAGGCGCGGCGGCGGGGCGCTTTGCCCGCATCGAAAAAGCCGCCAACCCGCAACAGGCGATGGCCCGCCTGTTACCCTACCTCAAGCCCTACCGGTTGGCTTTGGCCCTGGTGATGGCCTGCGTCGTGGCCTATACCCTGTTGGCGTTGGTTGGTCCTTACTTGATGGGCGTGGCAATTGATCAGTTTATCGAAGGGCGAGACGTCCCCGGATTGGTGCGCGTCTCGGTGTATATGCTGGTCGTCTATCTGTTCACCAACCTGTTTCGTATCATTGCGAACCGGGTGATGGCCCGCGTCTCTCAGGATGCGTTGCGCGATGTGCGCCGCGACCTTTTCGAGCACCTGCAAGGGATGTCCATCGGGTTCTTTGACACGCACTCTGCCGGAGAGTTGATGAGCCGCCTGACCAACGACATCGACGCCATCAACCAGGCCGTCTCGCAGAACGTGACCGCTCTACTGGCGAGCGTGCTGTCGTTGGTGGGCATTCTGATCACCATGTTTGTGCTCAACGCCTGGCTGGCGCTGACGACTGTGCTGGTTGTGCCGCTCATGGCCTGGTTTACCAGATTCGTCGCCAAGTACACGCGCACGGGCTTCCGCGAGCTACAAAAGCAACTCGGCGGGCTGAACGCCGTCATGGAGGAATCCATTAGCGGGCAAAAGGTGGTCAAGGCGTTCCGCCGGAACGACTCGGTCATCGAGGCTTTCCGCGAGAAAAACGAGGCCGCCTACAAGGCAGGCGTGTCGGCCAACACCTACGCCATGTTGCTGATGCCGCTCACCAACGTGCTGGGCAACTTTTTCGTCATCGTCCTGGCCGGGTTGGGGGGCTGGCTGGCGCTGCATAATCTGGTGAGCGTGGGCATGATTGCCACGTTCCTCAACTATGGGCGGAACTATATCCAGCCGCTGCGCGAACTGGCGAGTATGTACAACTCGATCCAGGCGGCGCTGGCCGGTGCGGAACGGGTATTCGAGATCATTGACACGCCGCCCGAGGTGCTGGACGCGCCGGACGCGCTCCCGATGGAAACAACGAATGGGCATGTGCGGCTGGAGAATGTAGAGTTTGCCTACGTGCCGGGCGTCCCGATTATCAAGAATATGTCGCTGGAAGCCCTGCCGGGGCAGACGGTAGCCCTGGTCGGCCCCACTGGAGCGGGCAAGACCACCATCACCAACCTGCTGACGCGCTTTTACGAAATTCAGGGCGGGCAGATCACCATTGACGGCAAGGACATCCGCAATGTGCGCAAGAGCGACCTTCGGCGCAAGTTGGGGCTGGTGTTGCAAGATACGTTCCTATTTGCCGATACGGTGATGGAGAACATTCGCTATGGGCGGCTGGACGCTACGGATGAAGAAGTGATGCGGGCCGCCGAGATGGCCGACGCCGACCACTTTATTCGGCAGCTTCCACAGGGGTATCAGACGGTGCTTTCCGAGCGGGCGGGCAACCTGAGCCAGGGGCAGCGACAGCTCTTGGCGATTGCGCGGGCGATTCTGGCAGACCCGGCCATCTTGATTCTGGACGAGGCCACCAGCAGCGTAGATACGCGCACCGAGGCCCGCATTCAAGAGGCGCTGCTGCGCTTGATGGAAGGGCGTACCAGCTTTGTGATTGCCCACCGCCTGAGCACGATTCGCGACGCGGACAATGTGGTGGTGATTAACCACGGGGAGATTGTGGAGCAGGGCACGCACCAACAGTTGCTAGACAAGCAGGGGTTCTACCATCACCTGTACATGAGCCAGTTCAAGGGGCAGGCTATCTAGATACGCTGGCAGCCAGACGGTATGGACCGCCGCCATCCCTGGCGGCCAAATGGAGTATGGTAATGATGAACCGGGTCGGCAGGATGCCGGCGGTCCCTAACACACCACTTGACGCCCGGCAAGTCCGGGCGCATACTGGCCCCATAGCCGCTATCCGAGCGACATTCAGCTATAACGACTACACAGGAGGTCAAGTGAGCGACCAAGCCCCCTTTACCCTGCGCGCGCTGGAACCATCCGATTTTGAAGATTGGTGGCGGGTACGCACCTGCCCGAATGTGACTCGCCACACGTTGGGGCTGCCCTACCAATCCAAAGCCGAAGCCCAGCAAAAGCTGGCGAACCCGCCGGAGCGGCTGTATAGCATCGCGGCGCAACTGGACGGGCGAGTCGTGGGGCAGGCCAGCGTCCAGGTGGGGCGCGGACGCAAGGCGCACGTGGGATCACTGGGGATCATGGTCCACGATGATTATACGCGGCGGGGCATCGGCTCCGCCCTGTTGGCAGCCATCATTGACCTGTCGGAGAACTGGCTGGGCCTCACCCGGCTAGAGTTGGAGGTCTTTGTGGACAATGCCCCGGCCATCCGCCTCTATGAAAAGCACGGATTTAGCATTGAGGGGACCAAACGCCGATACGCCCTGCGCGACGGCGTGTATGTAGATACCCACGTGATGGCGCGCCTGAAAGCGTAGGAGCATACCCGCGAGACAACAACGCGGGCGCGAGGATACGCGGGCGCGGGTTCAGTCGCCGTTACGCTTCGACGGCGTTCGCCTTGATCACAGACGCATAATACAGGCCACTATCCTTCACGATGCGCTCCTGCGTGGCATAGTCCACGTAGGTGATGCCAAAGCGCCTGGAATACCCAAACCCCCACTCGAAATTGTCCATCAGCGACCAGGCGAAATACCCCTTCAGCGGCGCGCCCTGCGCGATTGCCTCCTGCGAGGCGACGAAATGCTGGCGGAAATACTCGACTCGCTTGGGGTCGTGGACATGCCCATCCGAGGACACGCCGTCCTCATAGGCGCAACCATTCTCTGTAATGTACAGCGCCGCCGGGGCATAGTCGCGGGTCAGCCGTAGCAGCAACTCGGTCAGGGCCGCCGGATAAACCTCCCAGTCCATTGCCGTATATTCCCCTTCCGGACTGACAGCAGCCACCTTTAGGAAAGGTGCGTCCTCGGCGTGCCGGATGACCGACCGCGTGTAAAAGTTGACCCCCAAAAAGTCAATGGGCCGCGCGATGATTTCCATGTCGCCGGGAGCAATGCGCGGCATCAGATAGCCGTACCACTCGGCCATGTCCGCCGGATAGCTGCCCCGGAACACCGGGTCCAGGAACCAGCGATTAAGGTACCCGTCTTGACGCTGGGCGGCGGCCCGGTCCTCCGGGCTGTCCGTCGCCGGGTGGGCAGGGCTGAGGTTGAGGGTAATGCCCAGTTTGGCCTGCTCGCCGCTCTTTTCCCGCAACACAGGCAGCGCCAGGCCATGTGACACCAGCACATGATGGGCGATCTGTAGCGCCAGCCCGGCATCCTCCCAGCCCGGCGCGTGCACCCCCTCCAGATTGCCCAAGAACGCCACCACCCACGGCTCGTTGTGGGTGATCCAATGCTGCACCCGATCCCCCAGCCGATCAGCGACGACCCCGACATAGTCCACGAATCGGTAAATCGTATCGCGGGCAGCCCAGCCCCCCAAGCGCTGCAACGCCGAAGGCAAATCCCAGTGATACAGCGTGACAAAGGGCGTAATCCCCGCTTCCAACAGGGCATCTACCAGCATGTCATAGAAATCCAGCCCTTTGGCGTTTACCTGCCCCTTCCCTTCGGGCAGAACACGCGGCCAGGAGATAGAAAAGCGATAGGCGCCCAGCCCCAGGCGGGCCATCAAGCCCACATCGTCGCGGTACAGATGATAGTGGTCGTCGGCCACATCGCCCGTGTCGCCGTTGACCACCTTGCCGGGCCAGCGGCAAAACGCGTCCCAAATGGCCTCCCCTCGCTCCTTGCGGCCCCCCTCAATCTGGAAAGAAGCCGTCGCAGCGCCCCACACGAAATCTGGCGGAAAAGCGCGAATCTGTCCCATGCTGCATCTCCCCTGAAAGATGATGATGGTTTTATGTCAATATATCAACGTATCCCAACGATGGGTAAGCATGCCCAGACAACACCTAACTGATGCGCGCCTCCAATCCGGCGTCGCGAGCCATCCCCAACAGCCGCTCCAATTCCTCTAAAGACTGCGGCGTGCCCTCGATCTGATAGGGCTGATCGAGCCACTCGTACTTGGCGCCCGCCGCCGCGTTGTAGGGCAGCAGGGCAATCGAGCGCAGCCCGGCAGCGCGCATGAACTGCACAATAGCGCCCATGTTCGCGTCTGTATCAGTGATCCCTGGAATTAGCGGAACCCTGATCTGAACGTTGTAGTCAGCCAGACGGGCCGCGTTCTCCAGGATTTGCCGGTTGGAAGCGCCCACCCAGCGGCGATGCGCGCTATCGTCCATCAGCTTGAGGTCATAGAGCAGCAAGTCAGCGTGAGCGGCCAGCCGTTCCAGCACCGACCAGGAGCACGCGCCAGTGGTTTCGAGCGCCGTATGGATGCCCGCCGCCTGGCAACCCGCCAGCACCGCCTCGGCGAAATCGGGCTGCATGGTCACTTCGCCGCCAGTGAGCGTGACGCCCCCGCCCGAGTGGGCGAAAAAGGGCTGCAACCGCTGCGCCCGCTCTACCACCTCGCGGGCCTGCATGGAATAACCGCGCAAGGCCAGCGCCCCGCTGACGCACACCTCCACACAGCGCCCGCAAGCCCGGCACAAGGCGCGGTCCAGGGTGCGCTGGCCGTCCTCCAGGCGTTGCGCGCCCTGCGGGCAGACGGCCACACACGCGCCACACCCCACGCAACGCTCGCGGGCCAGGATCAACTCTGGTTCCGGGCGCTGCGATTCGGGGCTGTGGCACCACTGGCAATGCAAAGGGCAGCCCTTCAGATAGACCGCCAGGCGAATGCCGGGGCCATCGTGTACGGCAAAGGTATCGAGGTCAAAAACCAGTCCTACAGTGTCCAGATTGGCAGCCTGCATACTGTTCGCGTTGGCGCTCACGAGCGGCCCTCCTGTCGGCGAATGTGGTGGTCCTGCTGCTCGCGCGAGAGCA
This sequence comes from Chloroflexota bacterium, assembly GCA_012515695.1. Classification (GTDB taxonomy): domain Bacteria; phylum Chloroflexota; class Anaerolineae; order UBA1429; family UBA1429; genus JAAYXX01. The sequence goes on along the minus strand of JAAYXX010000325.1, from coordinate 861 downwards.
TGGTGAAATAGGCGCACCAGCCGCCCATACGCACCCGCAACGATTTATACTGCTCCGGGTCCCGCTGGGCCGCGCGCAGTTCCTCCGTATCCACGACGGTCAGGGTCAACATATTGCCGCCCGTCTCGACAAAGCTACGCACCAACCCGGCCATGCGCTCCGTGCCCTCCTCCCCCAGCACCAGATGGCGGTTCAGGCGCAAGTCCAGCGGGCCGCCCGCCGGAAGGTTGGCGTTGTGCATGGAAGCATACGATAGAATAGCCGAGGGCAGGCCGTTGCGGTCACGCCCCAAGGCCGGGGAAAAGTTGGAGGACACCGGCTCGCCCGCCAATCGGCCATCCGCCGAGGCCCCCAGCCCCTCCCCGATGCCGATATACCAGCTAAACGTGCCCACACCCGCCGGGAATTTGGGGGCGGCATATTGCTGGGCGTGACGGTTCACCGCCTCGACAAAAATGCCGATGACGTCGCGGCCCACAGCGTCGGCGTAGGGGTCGTCGTTGCCATATTTGGGAGCAGCCAATAGCCTGGCGCGCAGCCACCCATACCCCTCGAAATTGGCGTCCAGGGCGTCACACAGCTCGGCCATCGTCGCCGCCTTGTCCTCGAAAATCACCTTCTTGATGGCGGTCAGCGAGTCAATGGCATACGCGGCACTCTCGGCCAACATGCCATAGGTGCGGTAGCGTGCTCCCCCGGCGGTCATATCGCGGCGAGCCGGAATAGCCCCATCAATCAGGGCAGAGAGCAGCGGCACGGGCGCAATCGTGGCCCGATCGTTCAGCGCGTCCACGACATGGCGCGCCACGCGGCTCACCAGCGCGTCTACCTGGGCGGCAAACGCCTGCCGCACCTGCTCAT
>JAAYXX010000324.1 GCA_012515695.1 Chloroflexota bacterium | reverse complement strand
TGGCGATAGATAGCGAGGATTACCTTCACGTCGTCTGGGTCTGCGGCAGGGTTCGACGCTGCTATCGCATGTCCGATGATGGGGGGAGGTCGTGGTCGGCGGCAGAGCCTATCTTCGGCAACCTGCTGGGGGTTTCGGGCTGGGACACGATGGCGAGCGACCCTTACGGGAGCGTCTTTTGGGTGGGCACGCTGCGGTATCCCCAGGCTGTTTACGCGAGCGTGCTTCGAGATGGGACATGGCGTGAGCCGCCGCGCCCCCTTATCACCCAGGCGTTTCACCTGGGTCTGGCGGGCGCCCATTTCCCTCACCTTGTGGTGTCTCGGGGCAACCAGCTTCACCTTGTTCTCGTTGAGGGAGATGGCGGGCCGCTGTGGTATCTGCATGGGCAAAGTGACTTGCCAAAGGATGCGACGCAACCCACACCCTGGCCCCGTGTGGTGCAGATGGCATCGCCAAGCCCTACGCCGGAGGCCACAAGCGATATCACTACGCCCATCTCTGAGGAGGAACCGGGACAGTCGGTGCAGCTTGGCGTGTCGCTGAATCCGGTGGTGTGGGCAATTGCCCCCGTGTTGCTGGTTCTGGCAATTGTCTTTAAGGTATTCCGTCAAAGAACCAGATAAGCAAAATCAGCCTCGCCTTCTTTCCCGGCAGTCTGCCGAGACACTTGATGGGATAATTCAGCCATGAGAATCTGCTATGTCACGCCGAGCTACCCGCATGAAGGTTCCAGGGGGGGAGCTGGTGTCTATACTCAGGAACTCGCTCAAGGCATCACGCGTCTGGGCCATGAAGCCCATGTGGTCTGCGTAAGCGACGAGATTACCGGCGACGAGCAAGACGCAGGCATACACGTCCATTTCGTTCCCCCCAAAAGGCTGCGTATACGGCGCATATTGCAATGGCTGTCTCGTTTGCCGTTCCTGCACCGGCTGGCCGAAGTGCGCTGCGGGTGGGGATTGGTAGAGAACTCGCTAGGCGCGTGGCTGGCAGTTGCTCGATTGCATCGGCAAAAGCCGTTCGACCTGATCGTCGCCTTGAACCTGGATGGCATTGCGTTGTTTGGCCTGCTATGGCCCTGGCGTCGCGTCCCAATCGTTATCTCGGGACATAGTTTCATTGATTTGCAGTTGGACGAGATGCAGTGGCCTGGTGCCGAGTTCCATTGTTTTCTCGAACAGTTTTGCCTGCGACGAGCAGACCACGTGATGCCCAACTCGGAATACCTGGCGCATGTATACCGATCTCGGTTTGGGGTGCTGGCAGATCGGATCAGCGTCGTATATCAGGGCTTTCATCTCCCCGATACCGGCTCCGAAGGGGAGGATTCGCGCCTGGCGATACCGGCGTGGGATGCTGGCGATACGGTGGTCTTTTACGTGGGGCGGCTCGAGCAGTTCAAAGGCTGCGATGTGCTGTTCAGAGCCTGGGAGCAGGCACACCAGGACCAGCCGAATCTGCGATTGTTGCTTGCTGGCAGCGTCACCCCCTCTTTTGCTGCCGAGTATGACGCTTTTATGGCACAGAACAAGCCCTGGGTGTTCCACGCGGGTGTGGTCTCGGCGGACGAACTATCGCGCCTCATGCGTTTGTCCAGTATGCTTGTGCTACCGTCGCGCCACGAGACTTTTGGCCGCGTCCTGGTTGAGGCGCAGTTGCACAAGGTGCCGGTCATTGGCGCGAATACTGGCGGGATTCCAGAGATCATTCAGCACGGTGAGACTGGTCTGCTGGTTGAACCCAACGATGTAGATGGTCTTGCTGACACGATCCTGCAACTAGCACGTGATGAGGTTCTGCGGCGTTCGCTGGCGGAGCAGGGTTGGGCGGTAGCTACCTCGCGCTTTGGGTTCTCCAAGTCGCTGGATGAACACCTTGCGTGCTATGCGCGGATAGTGAGAGCTTTTGCAGTCCGCAAGTTTGAGAGGGTATGAGCCAGATTGCTCGTGCCATGTGAGCGAGCGCAGGCGTCACAAGCTGCCGCACTGAGCAGAATGCTTTGAGGCATGGAGGCCAGAGCCAGAATATGCGCATCGTGTACGTTCCCAGAGCAGACGCCCGGCAGATGGTGGGTGGCGACATCATCTATATGATGCAGGTCAAGAAGTACATCAAGCCGCTGGGGGTGGAGATAGAGACCGTTACCGTTAATGACCTGCGGCATCATGGCGGTGGTGATGTGCTGCACCTCACCCAGATTTACCAGATGGATGTGGCCGAAGCGGCGCTTGACTGGGCACAGAGCAAGGGAATGCCAGTCGTGATCAACCCACTGTTCGAAGCCGTGTTGCCTATGTGGTTTAGGTGGGCGATCCAGCGTCAGCCCAAGTGGCGCTATCTGTATAAGGCGTGTGGTTTGCGTCTGGCTGAAAGGATTTACACGAGATGGCAGACGGCAAGGCGCTTCCGTGATCCGGCGTGGCCACGCCAACGGACGATCCTGCAAAAGGCGCATGTCGTTCCCAATACCCGGTATGAATTGCAGCACTTGCGGGACTGGTTCAACCTGCCAGACCTTACTGGCCCCATTGTACCGCTGGGGGTTAACGTGGATTTGTACGGCCATTGGAAGCCGTCGGGCGATCAGGAGCTACCCGCTCCTTTGCAAGAGCAGTGTGGCCGGTACATCTTGCAGGTCGGCCTTGTCTGCATGCGCAAGAATCAGGTGGGACTGCTTCAGGCGCTGGCCGATACGCGCGATCCGATCGTTTTCCTGGGCCGACCGACGCCGCACGAGCCAGAGTACTATGAAGAGGTCAGGCGACTTGCTGCCAGCAGGGGAAACGTAACCTTTATAGAGCATGTGGACGAGTCGCTGTTGCCAGCGATTTATGGGCACGCCAGTGTGCACATCCTCCCCAGTTGGTCCGAGCGTCCGGGTATGGTTAGTCTGGAGGCGGCAGCCAGTGGCTGCAAAGTGATCTCTTCTAACCGCGCTCCGATTCACGAATATCTAGGGGATCGGGCATGGTATGTTGACCCGGCTCACCCCGATCAAATTCGCGCCGCCGTCCATCGGGCCATGCAAAGCAAGACGCCTGTCGGCTTGCGCGAGCGAGCATTAGAGTTTAGCTGGCAGAACACTGCTCGTAAGCTGGCGGATGTGTACTCCACAATCATCTCTGAGGGCAAGGGGCCTAGGTGAGGATTCTCTTTTTCTCCAACTATTTCCCCCCTTATGCGCGGGGCGGTTACGAGCAATGGTGCGCAGAGGTCGCGGTGGAGATGCGGCGGCGGGGGCACGAGGTACACGTTATCACTGGGCAGGAGCGTGCCGGGTCCGCGCCGTGCTATGAGGACGTGCCGGTCCATCGGATACTGAGCCTGGAAGCTCGGGAGGGCACATGGGAAACGGCGTGGCGCTTTTTCCTTACGCGGAAGAAGCAGGAGCAGAGGAGCCACGCGCAGGTCAAGCAGTTGATCGACGAGACGAAACCTGACGCCGCGCTCATTTGGGGCATGTGGAACGTACCGCGCTCGATTCCTGCGCTGGTTGAGCAATCTCTGGCTGGCCGAGTCGCCTATTACTTTTGTGATTACTGGCCTACTCTGCCCAGTGCCTATGAGCAATACTGGCGAACGCCTTCCGGGCGCAGCGTAACCAAGGCCGTCAAGCAGGTCTTGGGGCAACTGGCGTTGCGCCAGCTTCGACGGGAATCGAGGCCAGCTCTGCGCTTGGAGAATTGCTTCTTTGTCAGTAGAGCGGTCTGCCAGAGTTTTCTTCAAAGTGGTGTAACGATGGGGCGAACGGCGGTTATTCATGGCGGCACCCAGGTAGAGCAGTTTGAGACAGCGACCACGGGCCGGGTGCCTCGTACGCCTGGCAGCCCGCTGAGGCTGTTGTATTGCGGGCGGTTGCATCCTGACAAGGGGGTACACACTGCTATAGCGGCTATTGGCAAGCTTCAGCGAGGGGCCGTTCGCTTGACCATTTGCGGCGATGACCGATCTCCTTACGGAGAGCATCTACACCTCCTGGCGCAAAAGGAGGGGGTATCCGAGTATACGTTCTTCCGTGGCAGTGTGCCGCGCAGCCAAATCCCTGAGGTCATGGCTCAACATGACGTGTTGCTGTTCCCTTCCGTCTGGGAGGAGCCGTTTGCCCGCACTCTGATGGAGGGAATGGCCGCCGGGCTGACTGTAGTTGGCACAACGACTGGTGGCAGTGGGGAGATCCTGGTCGAGAACGAGACGGGACTTACTTTTCCGGCGGAGGATGCCAAGGCGTTGGCCGATCAAATAGACAAGCTCTTGAGTGATCCTTGTCTTTGCCACAGGCTTGGCGCTGCGGGGCATCGATTTGTCAGTGAGAATCTACGGTTTGAGCATATGGTTGATGCGTTGGAAAGCCAGCTAGAGGCATTGGCCGGATGCGGGGGGAACTGAGCATGCGGGTGCTATTTCTCTCTACCTGGTTCCCCTATCCGCCTGATAACGGCTCCAAGATTCGCGCGCATTATCTACTGCGGGCGCTCGCCCAGCGCCACGAGGTCACGGCTGTTGCGTTTTGCCCTGATGGCGACAGTCGCTTGAAGGCTGTCCCCGGCTGCGAGAACGCCCGGCTGCACGCCGTATCGGCGGACCCATTCCGTTACGTCGCGCTTCCGCAGTGGCGCAAATTCCTCTCGCCTGTGCC
>JAAYXX010000323.1 GCA_012515695.1 Chloroflexota bacterium | reverse complement strand
CGTCGGGGTCGTCCAGAATCAGGGTGAGCGTGACGGCCTCATCGGGAACCCCCTCCCACTGAAGCGGGGGGGAGATTCCGTCGCCATCGCACGCGTATTTTCTTGGTAGAGTGCCTTTATCTTGGAAAGCAGGGCTTTTAATTTTCATACGGCTCCTTTGCTCTTGCTGATGTCGGGAGCGTGCTATACCCGACATCGCATGTCATTTCTGCCTTCTTGCAGAGGATGATGACGGGGCAAAGGGAGACGATGGATTGATCAACTGCCGGGTTTGGTGGTCATGATGACGGCGCGCAGGCGCTCCATAAAGTAGCGATAGTTGTCCAGGGTAACGTCGGATAGCACGAAATGGTCGGGGCCGGGGATAAAGCGGCCCTGGCGGATGAGCGTGCGCGCGCGGTCAATTTCCTGGTCAATGGCTGCCTTGCTCTTGGCCATCACCCGTTTGTCCAGGCCGCCGACAGCGCCGAGGGTAGGGTGAGTGGCGAGCATGCGGCCCACATCGTTACCCGACTGGACCTCGAAGGGATAGAGCGCGTTGACGCCGCTTTCTAGCATGAGGTCGGTGAGGGGTTCGATGTAGCCATCGGAATCGACGAGGATGATGGGGATATGGTGGGCGTCGGCGAATGCTCTGATTTTCAGGTACTGGGGTTTGAGGAACTCGCGAAAGGTCTTGGGCGAAACCAACGCGCCCGCCCGATAGGACATATCCTCCCAGCACTCGATCAAGTCGAACTCGACCTGCTGTAGCATTTTGCCCCACACGGCGATTGCCATGTCAGTATATGTGTTCATGATGTCATGCACAAGTGTGGGGTCATCGTAAAAGGCGTAGGCCAGGCGCTCGTCGCCCATCAGGTTGCGGGCAAAGCCGTACACGCCGCGATGGGTAAGTTGGAGGGGATAGTCGCGATGCTGGAACCGCTCGACATAACGGTGCCAGTCTGCCGGGAAACGCTCCGGATCGTCGGGGCGAAGGTGGCGCTCTTTGACGCGGTCCCAGTCCTCGCGGCTTGATACCGGCCATTCGAGGGTCTGGTGGTGAAAGTCGGCGTCTTTGCGGATGCGCTCCACCATGCCGTCGCCGCGCCGCTGGATGCGCTGGAGGGGGGTATCCTCCAGGATTTCCGTGGGGCCAAGGCTGGAGAGGTCCATGTTGACGGGCGCGATCTGCCAGCCCCGGTATTCGCCCTCGAACTGGAGCAGTTCGTCAATGCATTGGCCGATGCCGGGGTATTCCTGCTCCCAGCGGGGGACGATGGCGTTGGTCCCGCCAAAGACCTTGATAAAGGGAACGCGGTCTACTTCCTGGCCGGTCAGGGTCCGTACAAAGCGCTCGCGGTGGTTCATGGGGTCGCTCCTCTCCAGGGTGGCTCATCCTTGGGCATAGCTTTGCCTGTCATCGGCAGTTCAGGCTGCACTAACGTTTGCGTGTCAACGTGGAACGCGCACGCGTACAAAGAGCACGCGTGCGCGTTGATGCGCGTGTGCGCGTCGCCTATTTGTCGAGCTGGCCCTCTGGGAGACCCATCGGGAGCGCAGCCGGGCGCGCGCAGGTGCTGGCGAGTTCGATATGCTTGCCTTCGCTGGAAGCGTCGTGGAAGGCGTGCATAATATCGAGCACATGGTAGGTCAACTCGCCACAAGCGCGGTGCGGGCGGCCATAGCGCAGGGCGTAGGCCATGTCGGCAACGCCGATGCCACGGTTCTTGGTATAGTTGTGGCTATCGGGGACGGGCGCCCACTCTTTGGCTCCGGCCCGGCGGATGGCGATGGGGCCGACAAAGCCGTTGGGATCGGGGACGCTGAGGGAACCTTCCGTGCCATAGATTTCGATGCACGGGTGATTCGCGGCCCAGACGTCAAAGCTGGTGACGATGGTGCCGACGGCTCCGTTGCAAAAGTCCATGATGCCCGCCACGTGGGTGGGCACGTCGACCTCGATCACCGTGCCGTACTTGGGCTTGCTGGTGATGAGCCGCTCCGGGAAGGTGATGCGGGCAGAGCCGGTGATGCGCTTTACCGGGCCGAGCAGGTTCACCAGGGCGGTGAGGTAGTAGGGGCCCATATCGAACATGGGGCCGCCGCCCACTTTGTAATAGAACTCGGGATCGGGGTGCCAGCTCTCGTGGCCGTGGCACATCATGAAAGCGGTAGCACCGATTGGCTCGCCGATCCAGCCGTCGTCGATCAGCTTGCGGCAGGTCTGGTGGCTGGCCCCGAAGAAGGTATCGGGGGCGCCGCCTAGCAGCAGGCCCTTTTCCTTGGCTTTTGCCAGGAGCTTTTGCCCCTGCTCGCGGGTCAAGGCCATCGGTTTCTCGGTGTAGGCGCACTTGCCCGCTTCCAGGGCAGCCATCGCTACGTCAAAATGCGCCTTGGGGATTGTCAGGTTGACCACGATCTGGATTTCGGGGTCGGCGAGTAGTTCGTCCACCGTGCAAGCGCGGGGGACGTTGAACTCGGCGGCGCGGGCCTGGGCGCGCTCAACGATCAGGTCAGCGCAGGCCGCGACCTCGAGGATGTCAAAGTTCCTGAGATGGGTAAAGTAGGCGCTGCTGATGTTACCGCACCCGATGACGCCGATCTTGATAGGCGCTTCGCTCATGAAGTTGCTCCTTTGGTTCAGAATGATAGTTGTGCGTTGGGAATGGGTTGTATTCTAGCGGCTGGCCCACAACATGCCACGGCGAACGATTTCGCGGGCTTCTGGGACGTCGAAATCCTTGGCTACGTGGCCCAGGGAGGTGTAGAACACTCGGCCCTGGCCCCACATGCGCTTCCAGACGACGGGCATGACCGTCCCGGCGATCCAAGGGGCATGTTCCCCGCCAAAGGTGGTCGTGGCAAGCACCTCGTTGCCGGGATCCACGTGCATGTAATACTGTTCGGAATGCATGTCAAAGTCTGACAGACCGGCGGTGATGGGGTCGTCGTGGTTGATGATGTTTACTCGATAGTCGATGACACCGCCAGGATGCGCGACCCACTGGCCGCCGACCATGAACTGGTATTCGGTGTTGTTGCGGAACGAGTCGCCCATGCCGCCGTGCCAACCGGCGACGCCCACGCCACTCTTAATGGCCTCTAGCAGCCCCTTCTCTTGCTGGGGGGTGATTGTGCCCATAGTCCAGACGGGCACTACCAGACTCAGGGAACGCATCTTTTGCTCATCGAGGTAGACATCCAGGGTATCAGAGATTTCGACGGCATACCCTTCGGCCTCCAGGATGGGCGCAAAGACGTCTACGCATTGCTTCGGCTCGTGGCCATCCCAACCGCCCCAAACCATCAATGCTGATTTCATGATTTGCCTCCTCATAGTGTATAGACGGGTTCGTATGGTAACGCTGGGGCCTGTTACTGCCGGCTCCACGAATCAGCGAGATTCGCGTGTGTATCAGTCTGGCGTCTCGGTGGTCACTTGCATTGCGCCCACGATAAGGTCGGTTGGGCATGGCCCCGGCGGTTCGCAGGACAGCTCCAGAGCGTGCACCAGATGCCAGCACTCGTCTTCCAGGGGTCGCCCCAGTTCTTCCAGGCGGAAGTGGAGCGTCTTTTCGCCCACCCAGTCGATGGCGAAAACGGCGTGGGCGATGGGTTCTTCCTCGCATCCCAGAACGTCGAGACGGACGCGGGCGTCTGTTCGCTCCGGGGAGGTGATCTGTATGCTGAGGGTCCGGAAGGGGCGCCAGTCCAGCGGGCCTACATCCAGGGCCAGCCGTCCGCGTGTGGCGTCCCAGTGGGTTAGCCCGGTGGCCGGGTCCCGGCGCCCACCTCGCCAGGGGGGTGTTTGCATCCCCCAGCTTGATTCCTTCATACCGGTGTTCGTCTCCTTTTTCAGCTTACACGAGACTACATTGTAATACCTTTGGTGTCAAACGGAAATCGGGCGTGAATGAACGGAAGAAATTGTTGGCGAGGGGGGATGGTAACCCGACGTACCATCTCGTAGGCAGTTGAAACTGCACCAACGTTTGCAAAGCCCACCTTCGTGGGCTGATCTGTAGTCGCCGAAGGGCGACGCGCCAACTTGTTGGCGATTGCAACGGTTGCCGCGGTTTCAACCGCCCATCTCAATGGCTGTTACCGAACTATTTTGCCAGAACTCATGTGCTGGGCGGTCTTGACATATGAGAGTGGGAAGCATAGAATGCTCTCGCTGGGGTGCTGGGCGGTTCGTTTCCTTGTTAGTCTTCTGTATGCTCTCTATTCTCTCCGGTTTGTCTTGCGTGCTCTTGTCTCCATGATAGCGCATCCGGTTGACTCTGGCGCAGCAGGCCGCCCTGGAAAAATCGGCCCTGGCAGAAACCTGGAGCGGAATTGCTCGTATAGTGTTAGTACGCGAGGTGGAGCATGGCGAGAGAGGATAGGATCAGCACGCGGTGTGACCTGTGTGGGACCGAGGTCTGGGGAGACAACGAGAACGAACTGGCGGTCAATCTGCGCAGTCACACTCAGGATCAGCATGACACGAATCTGTCTGATGACCAAGTGCGTGAAAAGATTCGTGAGAGCGTGACGGCTACGTCCGGGCGCGTGGTGCGATAGAGCCTCTGGTGAACTGGCTGGCGATGCGAGCGGCCAGGGAGCACGCGCAAATGGCCTGATGGTCAGGCTTTTACCGTTTTGTATGTTACAGGCTGACGATAGGCTTGCGCTACAGGCGGTTCGCGATATAATCAGAGGCGCTATCAACCAACCTGTTCTGTGTCTTGGTTTCGACCGAGACCGGGGAATGGGGTGCCTTTCTCGAGGTGATGCCCCTTCAAGGCGTCACCTCGTTTTGTGCGTCAGAACTGGGCGGCAATCTGGCGCGGTTCATGCCGCGATGACCATATTCTGGTGTGGAGGGAGTACACTGGTGACAGCAATCGAACATGCCCTTGAAGTAGAGCACGTTTCCAAGACCTACGCATCGTTGCGCGCGGTGGATGATTTGTCGTTTGCTGTGCAGCGAGGCGAGATTTTCGGCTTGCTAGGCCCCAACGGAGCGGGCAAGACGACGACTATTCGCATGATTCTGGACATCATCAAACCCAATTCAGGCACGATTGCCGTGTTGGGCGGGCCGATGACCGAAGCGACCAAGGAGCGGATCGGTTATCTGCCCGAAGAGCGTGGCTTGTACGAAGACATGACCGTGCTCGACACGCTGCTTTTTCTGGGCCAACTGAAGGGATTGAGCCGCCAGGATGCTCGCGCGCGGGCGGAGCAATATCTGCGCCAGGTCGAGCTATGGGATGTGCGGGAGCGCAAGGTTGGCGCTCTGAGCCGTGGTATGGGGCAGAAGGCCCAGTTCGTGGCGGCAACCATGCATGAGCCGGAACTGATTATTGTGGATGAGCCTTTCACTGGCCTCGATCCGGTGAATACTCTGATCATCAAAGAGTTGCTGTTCAGCATGCGCGACCGTGGGGCGGCGATCATCATGAGCACGCACCAGATGCATCAGGTGGAAGAGATGTGCCAGCGCATATTGCTGGTGGATCACGGGCGGCGGGTGTTGTATGGGCCGCTGCAAGAGATTCGCCGCCAGTTTGCGGGCAATGCTGTGGAGGTGGAACTGCAGGGCGATCCGGGCGAGTTGCCCGGCGTGGAAAGCGTAACCGTTGCCGATGGCGTCTACCGAATGTTGTTGAGTGAAGAGGTCAAGCCCAACGAATTGCTGCGAACGCTGGTGAGCAAGCCGGACATCGTCGTCGAGCGATTCGAGCGGGTAGAAGCTTCGCTGGACGAGATCTTTGTGCGGGTGGTGGGCCGCGACAAGGCCAAGGAAGGGACAGCGGTATGACCAAATTGTGGCTGATGGCCGTCACTACGTATCGTCAGCGTATTCGCTCTGGCGGCTTTTTGATTCTGACGTTTGGCGTGCCGTTGTTTATGGTGATTGCCGGGGCTATTCCGTTACTGCGGGAGACGCGTGGCCGAGTGCCTGCTCTGGGCTATGTGGATGCGACGGGTCAGTTGGCCGAGGTGCGCCAGGTGCAGGTAGCCGGGGACGATTTCGCCCTTGTGCCCTATGCCAGCCAGGAGGCTGCGCAGGCGGGCTATGAGGCCGACGAGGTGCAAGCCTATCTCGTGATCCCGGAGGGGTATTTGCAGGGGGCGCCCGTGCAGTTCTACGCGGAGGAAGAGCCGACGGAATCTGTGAACCAGGTGTTGATGGCGCTCTTGCGACAGGCGTTACTCCCCGACGCGCCCGCCTGGGCGTTGGAGCGCCTGGAGGAGCCGACGTCGGTTACGTTTGTGGCGCAGCAAGACCAGACTGTGGTGGAGGATGGCCCGGCGATGATTGCGCGCTATGTGGTGCCCGCTGTTCTCGCTATATTTTTCGTGCTGGCAGTGCTGACCAGCGCGAGCCAGATGGGCGACGCGATTGTGCGCGAAAAAGACCAACGCGCTATGGAGATCATTATTACGTCACTTTCCCCGCGAGACCTGGTTGCTGGCAAGGTGCTGGGGATGTCGCTGCTGACCCTGACGCAGATTGCCATCTGGGGAGCGGGGGCAGTGATAGCGGGCGGGCTGGCGCTGGCAGGCGTGGACGCGCTCGGCGACCTGCTCATCCCGTGGCAAGCGGTGGTCTGGGGCGTCGCCCTGGGTGTGCCTGCGTATCTGCTGTTTGCCATTCTGTCGGCGGGGCTGGGGGTTATCTCTGGCAACAGCCAGCAGGCGCAGCAGTATGCCGGGTTGCTGGGACTTGTTAGCGCAAGCCCCTTCTGGTTCTTGCCGATTGCGCTGGCAGCCCCTAATGGGCCAATAGCCATTGCCCTGACGCTGTTCCCACTCACCGGCCCGGCGGTAGCGCTGGTTCGGATGATAGAGAGCAGCCTGCCTGCGTGGCAGTTGTGGGCCAGCCTGGGGATCAGTCTGGTGTGCCTGGCGGGCAGCGTGTGGTTGGTGGCGCGGCTATTCCGGGCGGCGATGTTGATGTACGGGCAGGCGATCAAGCCTCAGCAGATCATTCAGGCCCTACGCCAGGCGTGACGCCCAAGGGCGAGGTATCATAGACGGGAGCTGGTTCATGTCAAAAACCCTGACTGTTGCGATGCGCGAGTTTCGCGAACGCGTGCGTAAACGCGGCTTTGTGGTGGGTACGATTGCCGTGCCCTTGCTCTTGCTGGTGATCTGGCTGCTGACCGGTGCCTTTGAGGCGGACGGGGGCGTAGCGGAGGTGACTATCACCCGCGAAGAGCCGACGCTTACCATTGGTTTCGTGGATCAGGCTGACCTGATCGAGTCGGTTCCGGCGATCATCCCGGAAGGCCGCCTGCGGGAAATGGAGAGCGTTGAGGCGGCGAGCGAGGCGTTGGAGCGCGGGGATATTGATGCCTACTATGTGATTCGCCCGGACTATCGCGAAACGGGCAACATAGAGCGCGTGACCCTGCGATCAGACTTTGGTACTGCGGATAGGGAATGGGTGACGTTGCTGCTGATGTCCAACGTTTTTTCAGATATGTCGCTGGATGAACTGATGCGGCTGCGCCAGCCTTTCAACGCGGCGAGTCCTGTTTTCGTGAATGTTTTGGGGGAGAAGCAGGCAGCGGACCCGGGGAATATGGCGAGCATGATGCTGCCGTTCATGGTGGCGGCGGTGATCATGGTCCCATTGTTTACCAGTGGCAGCTATCTGTTCCAGAGCCTGGCGCAGGAAAAGAGCAGTCGCGTGATGGAGATTCTGCTGGTGTCTCTGCGTCCGCGCCAGTTGTTGACGGGCAAGCTATTGGGGCTGGGTGCTCTGACGGTAGTGCAGTACGTGGCGTGGGTGGGCATCACGTTGGTGGTGCTGACCGTTGTTGGCAAAAGTCCTGGCCAGTTCGTCGCCGGGGTTAATCTGTCGCTGCAAGAGCTGGTGTTGATCGTGCCGTTTGCACTGGGCGGCTTTGTGCTGTATGCGGGGCTGATGGCTGGAATCGGGGCCTTGTCTCCCAATATGGAGAGCAGCAGGGGCTGGGTGTTTATCGTCAGCCTGCCGATGATGATTCCCATCTATCTCTGGATGGGGATCACCGCCGCACCCAATGGCCCGCTGGCTGTCATCCTCAGCCTGATTCCGTTCTCGGCGCCGGTGGCTATGTTGATGCGTATGACGACGGCTGCTGTGCCGGGCTGGCAGGTGGGCGTGAGCATAGTGCTGCTGGCGCTTACCGGCGTGGGTCTGGTTCGGCTGATGGCGCGGCTATTCCGCGTGCAGCTATTGTTGAGTGGCGAGCCGTTGTCTGCCCGGCGCATGTGGTCGGCGCTGACGGCGCGTGCCTGAGGGGGATAGGCGGGGAGAGCGATGCAGGCGGTGATTTTTACGGGTATCCAGGCGACGGGCAAGTCCGAGTTCTACAAGCGGCAGTTCTTTCGCACGCACATACGCCTCAATCTGGATATGCTACGCACCCGCCGTCGTGAGCAGATATTGCTGCGGGCCTGCCTGAATGCCAAACAGCGGTTTGTCGTGGACAATACAAACCCCACGCGCGAGAGTCGGCAGCGGTACATTGCTGCTGCCCGCGAGGTTGGGTTTGAGGTAGTGGGGTACTATTTCGCATCGAGCGTCGAGGAGGCGTTGGCACGCAACGCGGGCCGCCCTCCCGACGAGCAGATTCCCGTAGGCGGGATATATGCCACGTATTACAAGCTAGAGGTTCCCGCGCTGGACGAAGGCTATGACGCGCTGTTCACTGTGCGGATCGTCGAGCCGGGGGAGTTTGTGGTAGAGGAAGGGATATTATGAGCGGCGACCTGGTTCTCGTTGGCGGCAGAATCTATACATTCGACCCCGCGCAGCCGTTTGTTTCGGCGATGGTCGTGCACGATGCCAAGGTCGTCTACGCGGGCGATGACGCGGGTGCGCGGATGTGTGCGGGTTCCGGCGCTGAAACCGTGGACCTGCGCGGTTATTGCGTGATTCCTGGCCTGACCGACGCGCACATGCACCTGCGCCTCTATGCAGAATCGCTGGCGACGGTGGACGTCGAGACCCCGACGCTGCAAGAGGCGCTGGCGCGGGTGGGCGAGCGCACGCGATGGGTGCCCAAGGGGGGCTGGGTGCTGGGGCACGGCTGGAACCACAACGTGTGGGGGCAGGAACTCGGCGCTGATACGCTCCCGACGGCGGCCCACCTGGATCAGGTTGCGCCCGATCACCCGGTTTGCCTGGAGACCAAAAGCTGCCACGCCGTCTGGGTGAACTCGGCGGCGCTGGCGGCGGCGGGGATCACCGCGGCCACCCCGGACCCCGACGGCGGCAAGATCGTGCGCGACGGGGCCGGGCAGCCGACGGGCATTCTGCTGGAGGGGGCAATGAGCCTGATAAAGGACGTTATCCCGGAGCCGAGTCTGGAGGAACTGGCGGCGGCCATGCGACAGGCATTGCTCCTGGCAAATCGCGCTGGCCTCACGGGGTTGCACGACATGGATGGACCGCTGGCCTTTCAGGCGGAGCAAGTGTTGCGCGACCAGGGCGAGTTGACCTTGCGGATAGTCAAGAGCATCCCGCTGGACTGCCTGGATGAGGCTATCGGCCTGGGGCTGCGGAGCGGTTTCGGTGACGATTGGCTGCGTGTTGGGCAGGTCAAGCTGTTTGCCGACGGGGCTTTGGGGCCGCAGACCGCCTGGATGCTGACGGGATACGAGACCGACCCGGCCAACACCGGCATCAGCACCACGCCCGTGGAGGTGTTGCGCGCGGCGGTGGGCAAGGCCAACGCGGCGGGTCTGGGGTGTGCCATACATGCCATCGGGGATCGAGCGTGCCGGGAAGTGCTGGACATCTATGCCGAGTGCAGGCCGCAGTACCCGGCGATCCGCAACCGCATTGAGCACGTGCAGTTGCTCCACCCGGAGGACGCCGGGAGGCTGGCGCAACTCGGCGTAATCGCTTCTATGCAGCCCATTCATGCTACTTCGGATATGCACATCGCAGACCGATATTGGGGCAAACGCAGCGCGGGGGCCTATGCGCTCAAAACGCAGTTGGCTCATGGGGCAGTGTTGGCCCTGGGGTCCGATTGCCCCGTGGAGGCGCTTGACCCGTTGGTGGGCCTGCACGCGGCGGTGACTCGGCGGCGGGCAGATGGCTCTCCTGGGCCGGAGGGGTGGTATCCTGAGCAGCGGTTGACGGTGGAGGAGGCGGTGCGCGGCTTTACCTGGGGGCCAGCGTATGCGTCGGGGATGGAGAACCGGCTGGGGGCCTTGCAGGCGGGCAAGCTGGCGGACATGACCCTTCTCGACCAGGACATTTTCACCATTGACCCGATGGACATCCTGCACACGCGGGTGATGGGAACGATAGTGGGCGGCAGGTTCGTCTGGCGCGCGGACGAGTTGTAGGTTCACCGACGCTGTCGGAAGCATAGTCCAGAAGTAGCAGGTAGCATAACATGACGGACGTAATGGATTACATCCTGCGGAGGCGCAGCATTCGCGCCTATCAACCCCGTGAGGTGGAGCCAGAAAAGCTCGAGTTGTTGCTGCGGGCGGCGATGGCAGCGCCTACGGCCTGCAACAGTCAGCCGTGGGAGTTCATCGTCGTGACGGACCGGGAGGTGCTGGCGGAGCTAACGGGCGTGCTCTATGCCGGGCACTATAATCCCGCGGCGGCCATCGCAGTTCTGGGGAATACGCGGATTGCCAACAACTCGGCGGCCCGGCAGTTCTGGGTGCAGGATTGCAGCGCGGCAGCGGAGAATATGCTGATCGCGGCGGCGGGCATGGGCCTGGGGGCCGTGTGGATCGGGGTGTACCCGATGCCGAGCGTTATCAAGCTGGTGACGGAGGTGCTGCATATCCCGGAGGAGGTGACCCCCCTCTGCGTGATTTATGTGGGGTACCCGGCAGAGGAAAAACCCCCGCGCACACAATACGACCCCTACCGGGTATACTGGCAACGGTACGAGCCGCGCAAGCGCCGCGCCAAGGTCAAGAACGCCAAATATCTGTAGGGAGCCTGCGGCTCAGGTCTCTGGATGCTCGTCCCACGGGTAGATTTCGGTGCCTTTGGCGGCTTGGCGAATGGCGGGGTCGTCAGAGTAGAACCCGCGCTGCTCTTGCGGCAACAGTTGGGCGATATGGCGCATGATCTCGTGCCCGATTTCCTCCAGCCGCTCGCGGCGCTCGGCGCCACGGCCCGACGCCTGGAATGGGCCAAACGGCTGGCCGATGCGGGCGATAACCCTGGCGCGCCGCCCCTTGCGCAGAGAGGGGAATATGTGAGGCGCTCCATCGAGGCCGATTGGGAGAATGCGCGCGCCGGTGCGGGCTGCGAGGTAGGCTGTGCCGGGCCGCGCAGGGCGCAACACGGTGGCCCAACTACCCCCTTCGGGGAAAATCCCGACGATGCCCCCCTGTCCTAGAATGCTTTCCGCTGCCCGCAACGCGCCGCGTGAGCCTGTGCCCCGAAAGACGGGCAAGTAGCCCCACAGTTTGGGGATGAACGTGACTGCAGAGGGCGCGTTGGGCATATGGAAGCCGCCCAGAAACTCGATGGGCCAGGGGGCAATGCGGACCGCCAGGACGGGGTCAATGAAGCTGAAATGGTTGGCAACGACGAGCAGCGGGCCGCGTTCGGGCAGGTTTTCGGTACCAACGATCTCCAGGTCGGTGAGCAGGCCCAACCCCACACGGGCGAGCCTACGCAGGATGGCGCGAATCGGCCTACGACGAGAGTTGCTCCACTGATTTGTAGCCGCTACCATAGAACGCCCCCTATCCCTGCTGTCGCAGTCTGTCATCTATTTGGGCAGTTGCCATTCAGCTAGACTCCAGGCGCACGGAGCGAGCCGCAGCCCGCGCGCGCACCTCGTTAAACAGCAAGAGAAGCAGCATACCCACAAGCAGGAACGCCCCGATGGATAGGATTGCCAACCGTTGGCCGGACTTTTCCGCGAGTTCGCTCGCCTGCCCACCGGTGTGATACCATCGGGCTGCCTCGGCTGCCACCCAGCCATAGACGGCCGGGCCGATGAAGGAGGACGTGCGCCCGGCGACGGCGAAAAAGCCATAGAACTCGGCGCTGCGTTCTGGTGGGGTGGCGACTCCTACCAGCGAACGGCTGACAGATTGCACGCCAGCCATCGCAAAACCTGCCAGTGCCCCAATCATGAAAAAGGTCGTCGGCTGGTTGGCGGCAAACATCCAGGCTACTGCCACCAACATCAGGGCGATGGACAGGATCAGCGAGCGTTTGCAGTCCAGCGATTCCGCCAGCCGTCCAAAGGCATATGCTCCCAAGACGTTGGTGATCTGTACGATGATGACGAAAATGATCAGTTGCTGCTGATTGAGGCCGAACAGCACCGCGCCGATGATGGCCGCGAAATCCAGGGCCATGATGACGCCGTCGTTGTAGATCAAGAAGGCGATGAGAAACTTGATCAGTTCGGAAAAGCTGCGCGCCTGCTTCAGGGTCTGCCAGAGGCGAACGAACCCGATGGTGAAATAGGTTTGCCCCTTGGGGAGCGAGCGATGGTGCGACCGCTCGCGCAACCACACGAACAGGGGAATCGAGGAAAGGGCGAAAAAGACAGCCGTAATCACCATAGACAGCCGGATGATGAACGTTCCCTTGATCAGAGCGACCAGCGGCAGAATGACGAGGAGGCAGATGATCCCGCCCGCCGAGCCGATGGCCCAACCCTTGCCGGACACGCTGGGTATCTCGTCCGGTTCAGCGATATCGGGCAACAGCGCGTCGTAGAATACCTGCGAACTGCGGTAGCCGATCTCGGCCAGGATAAAGAACACCATGCCCATCAATACGTCGCCGCCACGGACAAAGAACAGGGTGGCGGTGAATACGCAGCACAGGCTGGTGAAGAAAAGCAGGAAGGATTTTTTCGACCCGGAGAAATCGGCGATAGCGCCCAACACGGGGGAGGTAACCGCCACGAACAGCATGGCGATGGCAATGGCGAGGCCCCACAATCGAGACCCCTCCGGTCCGCCCACCACTTCGCCCTTGAAATAGGCCGAGTAGATAGCCAGGAGGACGACTGCGGCGTAGGCCGAGTTGCCAAAATCGTACAGGTACCAGGCCCAACGTTCACGGCGCGTAGCTTTCGGCGGTATAGTGGTAGCAGTCATGTTCAACCCCTCTGCTATGATGTGAGACTGCGATGCAGGTGCAAAGCGGACCTGCCCGATAGCCCTATCGTTCCTTTGGCGTGGCTGACATCCACCACATGCCAGCAGATAGGTCACGCGCCTGTCAGACGGGATGGTGGGAGACCCGAAAAGTGTACCACATAAAATGCTATCTATAAAATTACAAGTTGGGCGGCAGGGAGCCTTGCGAGATTCGGCTTCCTGAATATGTAACCCCGCTTCGGCGGCCAGGTTGCGGCCCAGGCGACCCGGCATCCCTGGAGCAGACGACAGGCTGCTTGACGAGGCGCGCTGGACTGCGCCATAATGGAGACGTACCTACGCGTCATGGCACGGTCTACTGTTTCGGCACACGCCCGCGCTGGCGGTTCGCAACCCTCTAGCCACTACCTCTTGCTCGATCTGATGCTTGACCGCGATCCTCCACTCTTTTCCGTCGAACGCTAACCCATTGCCCAGATGCCTTTGGCGCGTGCGGATGCGTAGGGAGAGAATCGGTCAGCCTGGAGGTGAACGAGGATGCAAAGGATGATCAGTGGCGAACAGCAGATTGCCAACGTGTGCGCGGCTTTGCGCCGGATGCGCGAGGCGCCGCGTTTTCGCGGGCAGCATGAGATTGTAGAGACGCTGAAGCAGCAGTTGGCGGTGTTGGTAGAGATGGATGAGCAAGGGCGGTTGCAGCCGATAGCGGTGGAAGAACACTCGGATTGGCTGGAAATGGCGGTGAGCGTGGTGATTGCGGGGCTGGGTCTCGTAGCGTTGCTGCAGAGGGGGTAGCGTCGAGGATTTCACGGCATTTTCATGCCTATGCGCGCTGGTCGCCTGTATGCCTTGCAGGTTCAGGGCTATAATCGAGGGTTGTTGCAGGCCACGATCCTTGAGGGGTGATTGCCATGTCGTCTGAGGTCGCTTTCGAAAAGCCTTCGCTATGGGTTTCGTTGACCAGGGCGGTGCGTCCCTGGCAGCTTGTCTTGCTCCTGAGCTTGAGCTTTGCTCTCGCCTACAGCCAGCAGCCCCTCTTCTCGCCGAACCAGAACACGTATTTGCTGCACGGGCTGGCGCGGGCAGGCTATGGGACACTGGCGCAGGACTGGCTCGCGGGGACGACGGACCCTACGCCGCTGTTCAGCGCGTTCGTTGCACTGACGGCGCGCCTGCTGGATGCGCGGCTGGTGCAGGTGTATGGTGCGGTGCTGATGGGGGTGTATCTGTGGGGCCTGCTGGGAATATCGTCCTGCATGCAGCCTCGCCCCCCCACGGCGCTGTATATCGCGGCGCTGTTTGTGCTGCACTCTAACTGGCTCGCCGACACGTCCAAGGGTGCATGGGGCTGGGATGCGCGGGAACTGCTGTGGGATGGGGTGGCTGGGCAGTATGCAGTCGGGTCCGCGTTTCAGCCGTCCATGTTTGGCGTGTTGCTGGTGGCGTCCATCGCTGCGTTTCTGCGCGAGAGGTATTGGCTGTCCACGATTTTGCTGGTGGTGGCGGCGGCCATGCATCCCACCTACCTGTTGAGTGCGGGGCTGTTGGCGGGCGCGTACATGGGGGTCAGGTTTGCCCAAGATAGAGATGCGCGGGGCGCGTGGGGCATCGGGGCTATGGCGGCGCTGGGGTTGGCGCCTGTGGCTCTGTATGTGTTCAGCCACTTTGGGCCGACTTCCCATACACAGTATTATCAGGCGAAAGAGATTCTGGCGACGCTGCGGATACCCCACCACGCGCTGCCGCAAGTGTGGTTCGACTGGACTGCCTGCGTGAAGGTGGGGCTGGTGGTTGCTGCGTTGTATCTGTCGCGGCGGAGCAGGCTGTTCTGGGTGTTGCTGTTGCCGTTTGTCGCCGCCTGCTTGCTCACTGCGGTTCAGGTTGCCACGGGCAGCTATGCTCTGGCGCTGGTGTTCCCCTGGCGCCCGTCCGTCTTTATCGTGCCTGTGGCGACGGCGGTTGTGCTGGGCAGACTGTTGGCGCTTGTCGCCCCGTCCGTTCAGCGGCTCTCGGTGCGCTGGCAGAGCGCGCTGTCGGTTTGCTCGTTGCTGGTGGTCGTGGGGTGCGCGGCGGCTGGGGCGCAAAACACGGTGACGCAGGCTGCCGAACAGGCGGAACACACCCACACACCCATGCAGACTTTTGTTGAGCGAAACAAGAGCGTGGGGCAGGTGTATCTTGTGCCGCCAGAATGGCAGACGTTTCGCCTGGATACTGGCGCGGCGATATTCGTAGACTGGAAGTCTCATCCGTATAAGGATGCGGAAGTGCTGGAATGGTACGAGCGGGTACAGTTGGCGCAACAGTTCTATGAGTACAGGGACGGCCTGGATGTGGAATCGTTGCGAGCCATCTGCCAGCGAGGGGGAGTTACCCACGTTGTGCTGCCTACCTGGCGGTCGGGGGCGCTGCCGGAGCAACTGGTGGAGGTGCATCGCGACAGCGCCTATGGCGTATACCGGGTAGTGGGCTAGACGTATACTTGACTATTTCGCCATATAGCCATATAGTGTAGCTATACAACACTGGAGGGGCCAAGTTGAGGGATTTCATCACGGTGGCCAAAGCCATCGCCGACCCCACCCGCGCACGCATTATCAAGATGCTAGAGGGTGGGGAGTTGTGTGTGTGTCATATTACCGAGCGGCTAGGGCTGGCCCAGTCCACCGTCTCCAAGCATCTGCAACTGTTGCGGGGGGCCGGGCTGGTTGTGGACCGCAAAGAGGGGTTGTGGGTGTATTATCGGCTGGAGACCGAGCCGGTCAACGCGCACAATCTGGCGTTTCTGCAACTGGTGCGCCAATCTCTGCCGGAAGAGGCGGTCCCAGCCTGGAACGAGTCTGATTGCGAGTCGCCCTCCTGCTGCCCCTGAGAACGGAGAAATATGGCTGACAGCAAACCCCGCATTCAACTTTCGCAGCCTGTGCGCGTGGCGAACCCGCTGGCGGGTGGGGCGATCCGCGCCCCTCGGCGAGTTGGCGAAATCTATCGCGCCGATAGTCAGCTTACCGCTGCCCACCGCCTGGACCACTTGCTGGCGCGGTGGGGGTACAAACGCGGCGATCATCGGGTCAAGCCGGGGCTGTACGCGCTGGGCCAGCCCGATGCCGACAGCCCGGTGTTGGTTACGGCGAACTATACCCTGAGCTTTGACGCGCTGCGCTCGGCTCTGGCGGGTCGCTCGGCGTTTATTTTGGTGCTCGATACCCAGGGGATCAACGTATGGTGCGCTGCGGGCAAGGGAACATTTGGCACGGAGGAATTGGTGCGACGGATAGACGAGACGGGTCTGCACCAGGTTGTCAACCATCGCAAGCTGATCTTGCCGCAACTGGGCGCGCCGGGCGTTTCGGCGCACGAGGTGAAAAAGCGCTCGGGGTTTCGGGTGGAGTATGGCCCTGTGCGGGCGGCTGACCTGCCTCAGTACCTGGACATGGGGAGCGCCACACCGGCCATGCGGCGGGTCACTTTTGGCCTGGGGGAGCGGCTCGTGCTGATTCCCATAGAGCTGGTTCACGCGGTGCTTCCCATGCTGCTGGGGGCG
This sequence comes from Chloroflexota bacterium, assembly GCA_012515695.1. Classification (GTDB taxonomy): domain Bacteria; phylum Chloroflexota; class Anaerolineae; order UBA1429; family UBA1429; genus JAAYXX01. The sequence goes on along the minus strand of JAAYXX010000323.1, from coordinate 5,128 downwards.
GTGGTGCTGTACTTTTTGTCTGGGCTGTGGGCGGCCATTGGTGCAGTGGCGGCGACGCTGGCGGGAGCGGTGCTGTTCCCGCTGCTCTTGCCGTGGCTACCGACGCGCGATTTCAGCAGCAAGGGGCTTGTGCTGGGCGGACTGATTGCGCTGGCGGCTGTGGTTGGAGGCTGGTCTTCCTTGGCTGGCCCGATGTGGCAGCGTGTGGCAACTAGTGGCGCGTACATGCTGGGCTTTCCGGCGGTGACGGCTTATCTGGCGCTCAACTTTACGGGCGCGACGCCGTTGGCATCCAAGACGGGCGTCAAGCGCGAAATGGCGCGCTATATTCCGGTGATGGCAGCGATGGCGGGGGTAGGAATACTGCTGATGCTTGCGGTGGCGATAGCCCGCTGGATGGGAGGGTGACATGCAGATCGAGCTTGCGACGGTGAACACCTTGCGGTATGACGCCGAGTTGTGCATTGGCTGCGGAATGTGTAGCACGGTTTGCCCGCATGGCGTTTTCTCGATGGACGGGCGCAAAGCGCGGGCGCAGCACGCCGAGCGGTGCATCGAGTGTGGCGCATGCCAACGGAACTGCCCCGTCGGGGCAATAGTCGTTGACAGCGGCGTGGGGTGCGCGTCGGCGTACATCATGGCGGCGCTGACAGGCCGGGAAGCGACCTGTGGCGGGCCAGATGGATGTTGCGGAGGCGGGAAGACTGGCTGCTGCTAGACGTGCCTCTCGTTTGGGAAGGGGCAACACTTGTAGCCCGGTTGCAGTTGAAAAACGCGAGTGTTTGCGCGTAGAATACCCCATGTAGCACGGCTGGACAGCGGTGATAGAACTGGGCGGTGAGCCTGTGAGGATGGTGAGGCATGTTGCGAGCGATCACGTTCGATTTCTGGGGGACGTTGGTAGATGCTGGCGACTCGCTCAAGCCGGTCCGGGTGGCCTCTCTGTGCAGGTATTTGCGGGGCTATTCACCCGATCAGATCAGTGCAGCGTATGATTCAAGCTGGCGGAAATTCCTGGAGGCGCTGGCGTTGGGGTTGGGGCTGAGGGCGAGCACGGTGTTGAGCACGATGCTCGACTTGCTGGACACGAGCCTTTCCCCTCAAGACTATGGGGCAGTGCTGCGCTATTGGGAAGAGGCAATGCTGGACGATCCCCCCAGGTTCCTGGATGGAGCCGCTGACGTATTGCACAACATGCGGGCGCGGGGGTTAAGCGTGGGGCTGATCTCGGACACGGGGGTCACGCCGGGGTATGTGGTGCGCGAGATGCTGCGGCGGCAGGGCTTGCTGACAGCTTTTGACTGGCTCACCTTCTCCAACGAGATTGGGGTGACTAAGCGGTGCCGCCAGGCTTTTGTGTATACCCTCCGGGGACTGCACGTCAGCCCGGATGAGGCGATGCACGTGGGCGACTTTCCGCCCGCGGATGTGCAGGGCGCACACGCAGCAGGGATGGCGGCCGCCCTGGTGTTGGAGAGCACTGGCCGCCGCGAAGGGATACCAGAAGCCGACCTGGTTGTCGAGCGGCTGCGTGACTTGACGGAAGCGTTAGCCGAATGGGAGCGTGCGCGTGGTGAGGGAGCGCGCCGAGTTTCGCTCAAATCAGAGTAGATGTATTTGAATTCCCATTGACATTCAAAAGCGTATGTGATATATTTGTAGTGCAGAACCTCGAGAGATCCAAGACATTTCGGCAGATTCGGACCGCAAGTTGGCGAACCGGTTAGCGGACGGGTGGAGCAGTTGGGATGCCAGTCCGGGAATTGACGGGAAGAGTGAAACGGATCAGTCAGGTGAGCAGGGAAACCTGGACATCTGGCGCGAGAAGGGACACTCGGAAGGTCAATCAGTACCTCAAGAAGTACGAGGGAAGAAACCGGTAGAGCAACTGGTCAGGAGATGATCTCCGAAGGGGATACTTGCTGAAGGGGCGGAGGCTGTTTTTCCGAACCGGTAAGCTAGAGTCCCCCAGAGGAAGGATTCTGGCTAAGGGAAGAGTCAGCCGGGTGATCAAAAGTCACTTGGGGTTCTGCACTTTTTTGCGGCCACACCGCTGGGTGTGGCCGTTTTTATGTTGCACGAATGCCGGGGGAAGCTTGTGGGCAAGGGACGCGGGCGCTCTGAACCTATGCGTGGCGCGATTCCGTAACGCGCAATCTGGACAGCCGCGCAAGATCATGTATAATTCCACGCAAAGGAGGAGCCGCCCATGAAATGTGCTGCTTGTGGCGCACCATTGAGCGCCTGGCATCGATTCTGCGCAGACTGCGGAGAACCACGGCCCCGCTGGCCGGAACCCTTTGAAGACTGCCTGGCCCGCTTCCAGTCTCTCACCTCGCGTTGGGCGCAGGGCCAATTGAGCGACCCTGAATACGAGGCGGGTCTGCGTGACCTGGCTTTCCCATATAAGGACAGCTATTGGACTATTGGCGCGCAGTCGGGCAACTGGTACCGCCATGATGGGCAGGGGTGGCTCAAGGATGATCCGCTACAGGTGACAGCGTCACCCGAGGTGACGGCGTCACCTGATGTGACGGCCTCCCCCGCCAGCTCGCCCCCGAATGGCATTCCGGCGACCTCGCAGCCAGCCACTACGGAGCCAGCAGCGCGGGGGACGACGACCGAGTTGCCAACAACGGCAGCGATGTCTGTCGAGCCACAACCGACGCCTGCTGAATCGCGGACGGTGGAACCCTCCCCGGTGGAGCCTTTTGCTCTGGATGATGAAGAGGAACCGCCCCGCCAGGAGCCAGCGGCACAGGAGCCAGCGGCACAGGAGCCAGCGGCACAGGAGCCGGCGGCACAAGGGCCGGCGGCACAAGGGCCGGCGGCGGTTGATGTCAGCCCTCGTCCTGCGGGCGTTCGCCCCGTGAATGTTACCGGTCCACGGCCCACGGTGCGCCTGAATATGCCCGAGGTGATGGCGTCCTCCACGGAGACGGCCCCGACAGAGGCCCCCGCGCCCGTGGTTGCCCCTGCTGTCGCCCGGCCGCCGAGGCCCGCCAGTGGGCCGAGGCCCGTTCCCTTGCAGGCGCAGCAGCCGCCGCAACAGGAAGCGGGGCTGGGGTGCGTGCGCCCGGCGATGATCGGCTTTGTTGCTGCGCTCGTGTTGCTCTGTGTGCTGATTCTGCTGGCCGCGTGGTTGCAGCCAGAGCTATTGCGTCCATTGGTACGATTGTTAGGGCTAGGAGGCTGACCAGCCCTTTCCATATCTGCGAGCTATTGCGCGCGATCGGGAACCCCGCCTGATCGCGCGTTTTGTTTGTCTTGGGCAGCCGCGCCAAAATGGCGGCGCCAAAGTGGCGGCGCCAAAGTGGCGCCGCCGGTACGGCGAGCCTTGATGCTGACTGAATTCCTCTGATCGGATGCATGGTCCCCTGGTTGCGCGCCGCGGCGCGATGCTGATTATGTTTAATTTGTCGCTTGATATTGACGCGACGATGGCGCGCAGCTATAATCATTGCCTGATGCTGGTTGTCATACTCTAGAATGGGATGAGGTAACGTGACCGCAAATGATAGTGCCTACTGGCTGGCCCTGTTGTGCTCTGGCCAAGTGAAGCGGCAGGTTGCCAAGGACGTAATCTACCGCTGGTGTGTGGGAGCGAACCGCGCTTTGGAAGCCCTGTTTGCGTCGAGCGCCGCCGAACTGGCCCCTGAACTCGAGATCAATGAGCAGCAGGCGAGCCAATTGCTGGCGGCGGGACGGGAGGCTTCTGCATGGGAAGAGACGCTGCATGCTCAGGCGCAAAAGGGCGTTCGCCTGATGACGCGTTGCGATCCGGCGTACCCGGAGGCGCTGACCCAGCGGCTGGCGGAAAAGACTCTGCCCTACTATTTCTTTTACCGTGGGCATCTGGCCTTGTTGAGCGAACCGGCGCTGGCCGTGTTGGGCGCCGGGCAGCCCTCGGAGGCTGGCCGGGAATTGGCGGCGAACCTGGGGCGAACGTTAGCGCAACAGGGCTACCAGTTGATTGGCGGCTATGACAAGGGTGTAGACCGGCTGGCGCTGGATGCGGCTCGCGCGGCGCGAGGGCAGACGATCATCCTGCTGCCCCTGGGCATGGACGGGTTCGAGGCGCCGATGCAGGCGTTGGCGCCCGCTGTGGAGGCTGGGAACCTGCTGCTGCTCAGTCCATATTCGCCCGCCCAGTCCTACCAGCCTGTCTTGGGCAAAGCGCGCCTGGGCCTGATTACGGCCTGGAGCGAGGCGCTGTTCTTGATTGAGCCGGAGGTAGAACCGCAAGATTGGCCCGACCTGGAGGCATTGCTGTCTGCTGGCGGGCGCGTGTTCCTGTGGGAAAACGGTGACCCCGCCCGGCGGCTGGCCTGGCTGGAGGCGGGGGCGTTGCCGTTTGACACGGCGGAAACGGCGCAAGCGTTGTTGCGCGAGGCGTTGGGCGTAGAGCCTGGCATGCTGGACGAGGAGGGCGACATTGATAGCCTGCCCGGCATAGAGCCTATTGCCTTTGACGACGCCGACGCAGCCATTGAGGCGCTGGGCAACTATGGCCGGGTTCCGCCCGAGATGGCTCGCCGCTTGCGCGAGCAAGGAAGGTCTTTTGACCCCGATATAGACTAGCGGATGGCCCCGGTGTCTGCCGGGGCCTGGTTCCCCTCAACCAACTGTACCCTGGAGAGGCACCCGATGAACCCTAGAGAACGCTACCTGGAAACCCTGCTGTTCGGCCAGCCGGATCGTGTCCCTCTTTGCCCCGGTGGTCCTCGCGAGTCTACCCTGGCCGCCTGGCACCAACAGGGCCTCCCGCCGGATGTTCATTATCTCGATGCGTTGGCGGAGATTCTCGGCGTGCCACGGGAGGCTTCTGACGCTACCGTTGGCGCCAGCGTGTCTACCCGCATGATCCCCACGTTCGAGGAAAAGGTGCTGGAGCACAAGGACGGGCACTATATCGTTCAGGACTGGATGGGGGCTATCACCGAGATTTCGGACACCTACGACTATACCTACATCCGCAGCGCCAAGGATTTCGTCACGCGCAAGTGGCACCGCTTTCCCGTGCAGGGGCCGGAGGACTGGGAGCGCGTGAGTTGGCGCTACAAGGCCGATGACCCGGAGCGTTACCCTGAGGACGGGGCCATTCGCGAGTTGGAGGCTTCTGGCAGGG
>JAAYXX010000322.1 GCA_012515695.1 Chloroflexota bacterium | reverse complement strand
CGGGTTGGCTATTCTGTAGTGCACTTTGCACTTTTTCAACCACCAGCCTGGCACTTTAGTGCTAGGTGTTCGGCGCGGGCCGCAGCCACAGCGGGTTACCCAGATTAATAGTTAAAACCCATCAACCACCCATCCTGATGGCAGTTACCGAACTAGCTCTTGAACCCACATCAACCACGCCGCCCCGCGCTGCTAAAAGGCAACGGCGCAGCCATCATTGCGGGGTTCCGAGCCGACCACCCACGCGCCGCTGGCGGGGTCGCGCAAAATCACCTGCCCGCCGCCAAAAGAGCCGTTGGCGTCCTGGATGGTCAACGCGTGGCCGCGAGCCGCCAGCGCGTCATAGGTCTCCTGGGGAAGCGCCCGCTCGATGGCGAACCGGTTTTCTCCGTCAAAGCGGAAACGAGGCGCGTCCAACGCCTGCTGCGAATCCATCCCGTGATCTACAATATTACTGAGCACTTGCATATGCCCCTGGGGCTGCATAAAGCCGCCCATCACCCCAAAGCAGAGGAACAACTGCTCGCCCTGCGTGACCATGCAAGGGATGATGGTGTGATAGGGGCGCTTGTGCGGCGCGATGCAGTTGGGATGGTCGGGGTCCAGCACGAACAGGTTGCCCCGGTTTTGCAGGGCCACCCCTGTGCCCTCGGCCACAATCCCCGAACCAAAGCCCATGTACAGGCTGTTGATAAAAGATACGGCGTTGCCCTCGCTATCGGCGGCGCACAGATAGACCGTATCGGGGTTGGTGGGCAGCGTGCCCGGCTGTGGGTGCTGGATGGCGCGCTGCGGGTCGATCAGGGCGCGCCGCTGCCGCGCAAAGGCCGGAGACAGCAATTCGTCCACGGGCACGTCAGCCAATTCCGGGTCGGCCACATATCGCGCCGCGTCGGTCATGCCCAGCTTGATGGCCTCCATCTTGTAATGGAGCGTTTCCGGCGAAGCAAAGCTATCGCGGGCAAACTCGTACCCGTTGAGGATGTTCAGCGCCATCAGCGCGGCAATCCCCTGGCCGTTGGGCGGGCATTCGTATACCTGATACCCACGATAGTCCGTGTGGATTGGCTCCACCCAGGTAGAGGTGTGGTCGGCCAAATCCTGCATGGTAAACAGCCCGCCATATTTCTCTGACGTGCGTACGATGGCCTCGGCAACCGGCCCCTTGTAGAAACCATCCGGCCCATGCTCGGCCAGCAGCCGCAACGTGCGGGCCAGATCGGGGGAGGTGAACCGCTCCCCGACGCGTGGGGCGCGCCCGCCGGGCATATACACGCGGGCCGCTTCGGGGTTCTCCCGCAGCAGCCCCTCCGAAGCGCGCCACCCATTGGCGATCAGCGGGCTAACGGGAAAGCCCCGCTCGGCGTACTCGATGGCCGGTTGAAGGACGCGGTCCAGGCCCAGCTTGCCAAAGCGGGCTATGGTATCCGCCCAACCAGCGGGAGCGCCGGGCACAGTCACCGGCAACATGCCCCGCAGGGGGATTTCACGCAGGCCGCGCCGCTGGAACTCGTCCAGCGTGGCGGCATAGGGCGCGCGCCCGCTGGCATTCAACGCATAGACCCGCCTGTCCTTGGCCCAGTAGATGAGAACAAAGGCGTCGCCACCCATGCCGGTGCTCATCGGCTCGACGACGTTCAACGTGGCAGCCGCCGCGACGGCTGCGTCCGCGGCATTGCCGCCCTGCAACAGCACACGCAGGCCAGCCTGCGCCGCGAGGGGCTGGCTGGTCGCCACAGCCCCGCCAAAGCCCATGACAACAGAGCGCCTGGAAGGATAGTATTCCGCCATATTTCCCTTACCCAACAGCAGCTACGGCGTCGAATGCCGGTTTGAGTGAACGATACAGGGAACGATAGACCGGGTAGTACTCGTTATAGGCTGCCTGGCTCTCTGGCACAGGGTCAATGCGATCCACGATGCGTATGGTCGTCGAGCAGGCTTCGGGCACGCTGCCATAGACCTCAGTGCCCACCCCAGCCAGCAGCGCCGCTCCGTAGGCCGTGCCCTCGGTAACGTTGACCGTGACCAACTCGGTGCCAAACACGTCGGCCAGGATTTGCCGCCACAGCATACTGCGCGCCCCGCCGCCAGTCGCCCGCACCTGCTGGATGGGGATGCCCAGGTCGCGGAGCAACTCGATGGAATCGCGCAGGCTATAGGCGACGCCCTCCATCACGGCGCGCACCAGATGCCGCTTGTCGTGGCGGAGCGTCAGCCCAAAGAAAGTGCCGCGCGCGTTGGCGTCGGGATATGGCGTGCGCTCGCCGGTAAGGTACGGCAAAAAGATCAGCCCCTCGCAGCCTGCGGGCGCGTTGGCGGCTTCTGCCGTCAGGATTTCGTAGGCGTCCACGCCGCTGAGTTCGGCCACGCTCTTTTCCGCCAGCCCCAACGTGTCGCGTAACCAGCGGAACGAGCCGCCAGCCGACAAGGTAACGCCCATCACATGCCATTTGCCTGGCACGGCATGGCAGAAGGTATGCAAGCGCCCATCATAGTCGCGGGTGGGGGTATCGGTATAGGCAAACACCACACCCGAAGTGCCCATTGTCACAGACACGAGGCCCGGCTCGACGATACCTGTGCCGACGGCGCTGGCCGCCTGGTCTCCCGCGCCGCCCACTACGGGCAGCCCCACAGGCAAGCCAGTCTGCTCGGCTACCTCGGCGGTAATCCGCCCCGTAACCTCGGTGGATTCATAACATTCCGGCAGCCAACTCGCCGGAATCGCCAGATCGCGCAACACTTCCTGGCTCCACTTGCGCTGCGTCACGTTCAGCAACACCGTCCCCGATGCGTCCGAGACTTCGGTGGCATACGCGCCGGTCAGCCGATAGCGAATATAATCCTTGGGCAGCAGCACCTTGGCGGCGCGGGCATACACTTCCGGCTCGTTCTCGCGGGTCCAAATGATCTTGGGGGCGGTAAAGCCGGGCAGCGCGGGGTTGGAAGTCAACTCTAAAAAGCGCTCGCGCCCGATGGTGTTCATGATCCATTCACACTGGGCGGCGGTGCGCTGATCATTCCACATGATGCAGCGGCGCAAGACCTTGCCCTGACCATCCAGCATGACCATGCCGTGCATCTGACCAGTGAGGCCGATTCCGGCGATTTCTGCCGGGTCAATGCGCGACCTGGCAAGCACCTGGCGAATGGTTTTGACAGTAGCCTCCCACCAATCTTCGGGATCTTGTTCAGCCCACTGCGGGCGGGGAGTATACATAGGGTACTCGGCGGTAACGCTGGCCAGCACGGTGCCTTGCTGGTCAATGAGCAGCGTTTTGGTGCCGGTGGTGCCCACATCTATGCCTATAAGATAGGTCATGCTACATCCTCCTTGTACGACTTGGGCAAGGCTCCACCTCTCGTCGTTATCTGTTCCGGCTGACAGCCGGTATGGGGAACGCCTTCATGATAGCCGGGTTGGGCCATTTTGCAAGTTGAGAGTGTTTGCAGGGAATAAAAAGCGGGGCATCCATTGGCTTGAATGCCCCTTCCTCTCCTCTTGCAAGACGGTGAACGATCTAGCGTTCGTTGAGAATCCTTCCATCGGCCATGTGATAGGTATAGTCGGTATATTCCTGCACCGTGGGGTCGTGTGAGGCCATCAGGATAGTCACCTTTTCCTCGCTGGCGATGGTATGGAACAGGGTCATAATCGCGCGGCCCGTGGTGCTATCCAGTTCACCCGTCGGCTCGTCGGCCAGGATCAGGCCGGGCCGGTTTACCAGTGCCCTGGCGATGGCGACGCGCTGTTGCTGGCCGCCGGACATTTCCTGGGGCCGGTGCTTGGCCCAGCGGGTCAACCCCACCAGTTCGAGGCATTCCATCACCCGCTCGCGCCTGCCGCGCCGCCCCATCCCCACCATCCGCAAGGGCAGCTCGACGTTCTCATAGGCCGACATGGTCGGCATCAGCGCGAAGGACTGGAACACAAAGCCGATGCGGTGACGGCGCAATTCGGTCAACTGGCGGTCCGACATTCTAGAGATGTCTTGCCCATAGACATAGATATGCCCGTCCGTGGGATGGTCCAGCCCGCCGATGATATTGAGCAGCGTGGTCTTGCCAGACCCCGAACGGCCCATCATAGCAATAAACTCTCCCCGCGCGGCATACAGATTGGCTCCCCGCAGAGCGTGCACTTCTTGATGATCTACCCGGTAGACGCGCTTGATATCCTCGCTCTTGACGACATAATCCGCGTCTGTGTTTGCGACGGCTCCCGCTCGCCCTACAGCTATAGTTGACACTATTTCTTACCCCTCCTGAATAGCCCACGTAACGCCAGGCTTGGGTCGAACTTGATGCCCCTAGAGCGCCTCTGCGGTCCCCACGTCTCGGCGATATCCTTGAAATTGGCCTCTTCTTGCGGCTTTTCCAAGCCGACCCCTGGGGTAATCAGGATGCCGTTCTCGGTCAATTCCACCTGAGCGCGGCCACTGATGCCCAACTCTTCCAGGTATTCCCTGGGGATTTGCAGCCGCCCGGCAGCATCCAGCACGACATATTCGTGATAGGTAACATTCTCCTCAGGGGCGGGAACCTCTGCGGACTCGACAGCAGCCCCCTCAGCAGCAAGCTCACCTGCTGGCCGCTCTGCTGCGGTAACCCGGCGCAGGCGCTCGCTGCTGGTCTTGCCGTCGCGAATGCCCACCACGCGGTCCACCTGATCGGCCATGCGGGGGTCGTGGGTTACGGCCACGATCGTCAGGGTATACGTCTCGTTCAAGTTGCGTAGCGTATCCAGGATGGTCTGCGCGGTAGCAGTGTCCACTTCGCCCGTCGGCTCGTCGGCCAGCAGGATGACAGGCTTGTTAGCCAGCGCCACGCCGATGGCCGTGCGCTGCTGCTCGCCACCAGACAACTGGTGCAAGTTGTGGTCGCGCCGGTCATACAGCCCGACAGCTTCCAACAACTCGCGGGTCCACTCGTTGCGCTCCTTGGCGGGCATCCCCCCGATAATCATGGGCAATTCGACGTTCTCTTCTACCGAAAGGTAGGGGATCAGGTTACGTGAGGGCTGCTGCCAGACAAAGCCCACCTTGTGGCGACGATAGCGGGTCAGAGCGCCAGAGGACAACTTGAGCAGGTCCTGTCCGTCGACGATTGCCTTGCCAGCCGATGGCCTGTCCAGACCGCCCAGGATGTTCATCAGCGTGGACTTGCCGCTACCGCTGGGGCCGACAATGGCCATGAACTCGCCCCGTTCCACCACAAGATCCAACCCCTGCAAGGCCACCACTTCCAGGTCTTGCACTTTGTAGATCTTTACCAGGTTATCACAGAGGATCATAGGTCCGTTCGATGCCATGTCTACACTGCCTCTCCAAGCTTGACAGCTTCAAATATCTTGAGCCGTGCCAGAAGCCAGATCATCCCTGCAACTGCCAGCAGCAAGATGGCTCCAAAGACAAAGTAGATACTGGTCACGTCATCCCAGGCGATCAGCACGACAAAGGGCGGGATGCTCGCGTACTTGTCCGTCCCCACCTGCAAGAAGGGGATAAACAGGTTGCTCACCCACACGCCGATAGCTGTTCCTGCCGTCACCCCGCTGCCAATCAGCACAAACTGCTCGAACCCCAGGAAGGTAATCATCTGGGAGACAGACAGGCCGATGGCCCGCAAAACGCCAAACTCGATAAAGCGGCGTCGGAAGGCGATAAAGGAATGCAGCACCACCCCCAGGGTTGTAAGCAGGGCCGCCGCGACGAAACCCACGGACAGGATTCCAAAGACGCCCGCCCGATCAGGCTGCGCCTGCTCTTTGACCACGGCGCTGCGGCTGTCTTGTATATACAATACGCGAATATCCAGGTTGACCAACTCGGCCTGAATCTCGTTGGGGTCCACATGCTCGGCGGTTCTGATCCAGACATCGTAGGGAAAGAGTCCGCCCATCTCGTTAAAGAGATAATCCAGGTTTGCAACGAACAAATAGTTCAAGTCATTGCTGGGGTAGTAGGTGGGGAAATAGCGCACGACATCCGCGATGATGAAACTGACGGTCCTGACCTCTCCATAGGCCGAGACGGTCAAGTCGACTTTATCCCCTGCATTCAGCGAAAAATCTGCCATAAAGTTTGGGCTGACCAACAGGGCCGAATCGTCAATTGCCAGGCGGTTCATCAGCGTTCCCAGTTGGCTGGGCGCGAAGTCGCGCCGGAAAAAGCCCACTTGGGGAAAGTCCATCCGGTCAATGCCGAAAAGCTGCCCAGAGACGCGCCCCCGGCCCACGTTAGCCGAGACGGTATAGCGCCCCACGCGCGTGGCCGCCTCAATCTGAGGCACTTTGAGGTGTTCGCTGACGGGCACAAAGACCCAGCCGCCCGCTGTCTCGGCGGCCCCCTCGCCCCCCTCGTCGCCCATGCCGAGCAAAGCCGGGTTCACTCCCATTGCGGCAGGGTTCTCCCCCATCTCGACCAACTGATAGTCGGCCCCATAGCGGTAATACATGCTGTCCTTAAGGCTTTGGTCCAGCGTGCGGGCCATCGAGGCCGTGAACGTAGCCAGGCTGAGGGTCAACACGAGCAGCAACAGCGCGCCGGTGTATTGCTTGGAGACTCGGGCGAGTTGCCGGAAGGCCAGCACAACCGACAGGCTACGCAAGAAATAGCTCGACAGGCGCGCCAGCAACTCCATTATTAGCGGGAACAGGCGAACCAGCAACAGAGAGGTAGCGAAAATCGTGATCGTAGGCACCAGGAAGAGCAGCGGGTCGTTAAAGGGGTCTCCAGAAGCCTGCCCCTGCAAAACATTGATCGTACCGCGATTTTTCAGGATATAGTATCCATAAGCGGCAGGGACGAACAACAGGATGTCCAGGAAATACCGCTGCCAGAAGGGGCGCTCCAATGCCCGCGCCCGGTCGCGCTTGTAGGTCACGATGGTCAGCCGCGAAGCGCGCATGGCCGGCGCCAGGCTGGCAACCAGGGCCATGCCAACCCCCAGCAGCCCCAACAAGATGGCGCGGCGGGTAATCACAACGGGCAACGCCTGGCGCGTGCCAAAGGCCAAGAACGAGACGGTGTTGCCCATCATAATGGCGACTTGTTTGGCGACCAACATGCCCAGCACAAACCCGATAACGCCGACGACCAGCCCCTCCAGCGCATAAATAGAGAAAACCTGCATATCGCCGGTGCCACGGCTTTTGAGGATGGCGATCTCGCCCCGCTGGCGCTCGACAATCAGCCCCCCGATCAGAGAGATAAAGTACAACACCAACCCTAGAATGGGGATGGAGAACACATACAGTACAATCGTCATCACAAAGGTCGTCCAGCGATAGTTCTGCAGGGCTTGTTCGGGAGACAGATCCAGGACGGCGTTGGGCAACAGCGCGCTTACGTGCGAGTTGGCATAGTTGATGCGCCCCAGGAATTGCGGCACATCATCCGTCCGCACAGAATCGCCGTCAAAAACGGTGTACCAAATGGCGGTGTACACTTCTTGCTGCATCGCCGTGGCGATGCGGTTGCGGAACGAGTTTTCCGAGATCAGCAGGGTTTTGCCGAGGGCCTGTGGGCTGTAGAACCAGAATTGATCGGTGATATCCTTGGGCGCCCAAATGCCAACCACGCGCACGGTGAACTGCAAAGGCTTGCGGATCGCGTTCGGGTCTTCACCTGGTCCGGGGGCTGGCGCCCGCATAAAGGCGATGAACGTCTCGCCGGTCTGCACGCCCCACTCTGAGGCCAGGGAATTGCTCAACATCACGTCTATGATTTCATCCCCGGCCTGAGCATCTGGCGGAAACTGCCCCTCGACGAAATCTACATAGTCCTCGATGCCCGACACAAAGCCGATATTCGTCCACCCAAGGGGCTGGCGCAATTCCAGGTATTGCGCCTCGGAAGAGGGGAACAGCGCAAAGTTATCCGTTCGAACATATCGGGCGGTATTCTCGACCGGCAACCCGATGATCCAGGGCACCTGCTCCCTGATATACTGGTCCACCGGATCGAAACTCTCTATCTCGACGGAGCCATACCATGCGCCAATGTAGCGATACATAAAGGCAAAGGGAGGGCGTCTAGCGACCGCCCCGCCTTCTTCGCTACTCGCCGCCGTTTCGCCAAGCCCCAACTGCTCTTGGAATACCTTATAGTTCGCAGCATCCGCATACAGCGGGATACTGCTCATCAGGGCCACCGTAGTAGTCAGCCCGATGACCGAACAGAGCGCCAGGCTCTTGTTATTCCAGAGGCGTTTCACAGCCACGAGCAAGACAGAAATCAGGTTCATCGGCAGGACCCTTTGTATTGTAGCATGACGCTTACTGGCCTATGACAACCTGGCCCTCTTCCAATCCATCCAGAATCTCGATGCGATCTGCGCTCTCGATGCCGATAGTAACGTCGACTCGGCGGCTGCGTCCGCCTTCCTCAATCTCGACAAACTGACGCCCGGCAAAAGTGCGGATAGCAGCGGGCGGCAGCCACAGAGCGTCGTCTTTTTGCTCCAGCACGACCATGACCTTGACCAGATCACCGGGCTTGACGGTGACATTATTCGCGGTAAAGGTGATATGGGTCAGCTTGTCTTGCTCCTCGACCTGGGTGCTACCACCACCGGTCCCATAGGGGTAAGGCAACTGGGCGATTTCGCCAGAGAACTCTTGCCCAGGGTACGAGGAAAAGATCACGGTGACGGGCATGCCTTCCTTCATCTTCTGGAGGTCGCTGCTGGTAGGATCAGCGGTGATCTCTAGCTCGGTCTCGTCGGCTACAACAAAGAGGGGCTGGAAGGCGTCAATCGTGCGCCCTTCGTAGGCTGACACAGAAGTGACCTTGCCGTCGATGGGGCTGATGATACGGGTGGCGTCAATCTGGGCTTGCAGGCGCTCCACAGTCAACTTGGCTCGCTCGACGGCGTTCACCAGGCTCACATCAACGTCCTCTTGCAACTGCTTGAGGTCCAACTCGGCCAGGGCGATCTGCTTACGCATAATCTCCAGGTCCAATTGGCGTTCTCGACCAGACAACTCGCTGTCTTGCATGGCCTTGTTATACGTCGCCAGGGCGATATCATAGTTGATGGTGGCCTGTTCGAGGTTCAAAGCCTGGGGGCTGGCCTCAACGCCGGGCTGTCTGGCGCGGGCGTCATAAGCCGCTTGAGCAGCTTTGCGGGAGGCATCTGCCTTTTGCAGGTTCGCGGCGGCAATTGCCAGATCGGGGTTTGAGAGCTGCTGCTGTTGCTCTAGCTTCTGAAGCTGGAGGACCTTGATATCCAGGTTCAGTTGCGCTCTGGCAATGGAGAACTCTTTGGCGGCGTTGGCTTCTTGCAGGTTTAGCTCGGCTGTTTCCAATTCGATCTCTGCCTGAGCTAGCTGCCTCAAAAGGTCCGAGTTGTCGAGTTCGGCCAGGAGGGTGCCTTTTTCGATCATGTCGTTGCGTTGGACATATACCTTGTCAACCCGGCCACCTACGCGGAAGAACAACTCTTCTTCTACGGAAGGAGAAACGCGCCCCGTAAAAGAGAGCAAATCCTCCACCAACCCAACCTTGACCACATAGGTCGGCTTGGCAGGGACAGGAGGAGGCGGAATCGGCGTAGGCGTAGGCTCTTCTTTACTCGAGGGCACGACTGCATCGCAGCCGATAGAAGTAAGGAGGACAACTACCAAGGCAAGACCCAGAAGCGCGCGACAGAATCGTGGGGACATGGACCGTTCTCCCTGAAAGTGTTATGCCTGCAACCTTGCAGTCAGCCAAGAGATCATCAATATGCACGACACGCCTCGTATGTGACTAGGATAAATCTATAGTCAACCTTTGTCAAGGCTAAAGAGTGATATGTACCGGTCACATGATTCGGGTGGGACAACGCTGTCCTATTGGGTATTTTCTAATTGGTAATACCAGAATGGGTAATGAGAAAATGGGTAATAGCAGAAGACCAGACCCTGGACCGCGATCAACGAGGCACAAACCTTGCAGCGCACCCCAACCTCCGGCGCAGCGGCAGGTCGAGGAGCGCGAACGATGGCAAGGCGGCGCAGAGCCGCCCTACCGCGCGCGCTAAAGTAAGCGTCAGGCGACCTCTTCCGGCTCGACGATCACCGTGAGGGTGACTTTGACGTCAGGATGTAGCTTGACTTCTACCTTTTGCCTGCCAATTTCCTTGATAGGCTCTTCCAGTTGGATCTTGCGCTTGTCGATAGCCTGCCCAACGCGCTCCTCAAGCTTTTCGGCGATGTCGGCATTCGTTACGGACCCATACAGCCGCCCCGATTCGCCCGTACGCATCTTGAAGACCAGCTCGACGTTTTCCATCTGTTGGGCCTGGGCCTGAGCGGCGGCCTTTTCGTCGGCCTCCTGACGAGCGCGAGACGCAGCCTGGCTGGCAACCTGAGCACGCGCCGCGTCGGTAGCCAGCATGGCCAGCCCGCGAGGAATCAGAAAATTCCGGGCATACCCTTCGGCCACATTCTTTTCTTCGCCGGCTTTACCCAGCCTCTTGACATCTTTTAGGAGAATTACTCGCATAAGTATCCCTCAGTCTATAAATGGGAACGCGATCCCATCATACACCATAACGCCCAATAGGGCAAACGCAAAATGGCCTAGCCGGAAACGCAGCGCCAGCAAGGGTGATGGTTCTGCCAGTCATGGATGAATGATGAACCACGAAAGGCACAAGCAACAGCGCCAAGTGGCGGCGCCCGGTGGCGGCGCCCGGCTCCCCGCTGCCCATGCGTTCCGTGGTTCGTCTCGCCATTTGCTGTCGAAAGGCGCGGGAGCGAACCCCTGCGCCCCTGGAAGGGCCTAGAGCCTGTCCAGAATGTCTTTTTTCTTGGCGTCGTAATCCTCTTGCGAAATCAGCCCCGCATCCAGCAGGTCTTTGAGTTGCTTCAAGGTCTGCATGGGGTCTGGCGCTGCCGGGGCAGCCCCCGCGGGCGGAGCGGCTGGCGTAGATGGAGTGACCAACGACTCGGCCAGAATCCGCCCCGCAGCCAGGCCGGTCCCCAGCCCCAGCCCTGCCTGAGTGGCCTCTCCAGCAGCGCCACCCGCCGTAGCCGCGTCGCCGATGGCCCGCGCCGCCTTGAACTTCATGTAGCGATCCATATCGCCGACGGCTCCCATCGAGGCGGCCTCGTCAATGGCCTTGCTCGTCTCTTCGGTGGGGCTGACCGACAGAATATACAGTTGCTTCAGGGTCAGGCCCAGCGCGGCAAAGTCGCCGCGTAGCCGGACGCGCGCCCCCGCCGAGACCTCTTCGAACATGGCGGGCAGGTCGAGGATGGACTTGGTATTCTCGCCGAGCAGGTCCGTCAGGCGGTTGATGATGATGCTTCGCAGGTAATTCTCAATGTCCTTGGTGCTATAGTATCCCCGCGCACCCACGATCTGAGCGACGAAAAGCTGCGGGTCCGTCACCTGCATATTGTATGTGCCGTGGGCGCGAATACGCACCATTCGCAGCACTTCATCTCGCAGCGTAATCGGCTCTGGCGTGCCCCACCGCTGATCCAGTATATCGGTGGTATTTACGAAATAGCACTCGGCGGTGAATGGCGTATCCCCGCTAAAGACCTTTTTCACCAGGTTTACCAGCAGGGGCAGGTTGGCCGTGGTGAGGGTATGCCGCCCAGGGCCAAATGCGTCCAGCGCCTTGCCATCCCGGAAAAAGATGGCAGCCTGGCCTTCTCGCACGATCAACTGCGAACCAAGGCGGAAATCGCCCGCCCCCCGCTCGGGGATGCGATGCACGATCTCGTCGCTTCCCATATTGGGATATTCAACAACATCTAGAATCCTTGCCATGAGTCGATCTCCTTCGTCTGGCTATTACGCTTCGAGAATAATATCCTGCCGTTGGCTGAAGGTATTGTTCAACGCATCAAGTTGGCTTACCAGTTTGTTGGCATCGACAACCGTCAACGCCTCAGAGGCAACCGCTTCGAACATGGTATCCAGCAGGGCGGAAAGTTGATCTACCCCTGCCAACATACCCTCGTCAAAGTCATACATTCTGTCCAACACATCCTCATCCACCTTGACGGCGTCGAACAGCCCGGCATAGCCATAGCTGGCCGTCTTGAGCCGGTCAATGAGCAATTGCAGCTTGGTCGCGGCCCGCTCTAGCACCACAACCAGGTCGAGCCTTTTCGACGAGGTCAGCGCAAATTGCAGCTCGTTCAGCCGCGCCAGTTGCTCATCGTACTGCCGGGCGATGTGCAGGCGCAAGAGCTTGTCGGCCTCCCGGCGCTCTTCCTTTTGCTTATACCCTCGGTATCCGGGAATCTTGGCAACCAGCTCTTCAAACTTGTTGCGGGAACCCTGCACCCTCTCTGTAAGGTTATCTACCATTGTAACTTGCCCTCCTACCTGCCTTGGTTGCGGCTACGACAGACACTATACGCAGCGAAGCTCGACCCAGTTCCGCCATATCTGATCGAAGGTGATTCCTCCTATGCGTTCAGCGTCGGCTATGATATCAGATATCACGCAGTATTCTAAACTCTTGTGGCCCTTTTGCAAACCCGCGCACGCGCTCCAATGCCTGGGCCGTCTATGGCTGGGATTACATCCCTGGCTTGAATCTCGACGAGGGGGCCGCCGCCTGGTATAATCCCCCCGTTGTCCATTTTGCGCGGGAGGTGCTGCGATGACCACCGGAATAGAACGCGTGCGCGCCACGTTGAGCGGAAAACCAGCGGCCCATGTGCCCATCTGCCCCATCCTGCACACCATGTCCACCCGCCTGCTGGGCTGCTCCATCGGGGAATATGCCACCAACCCGCGCCTCATGGCCGATTGCGTGCTGGCCGCCTATCGCGCCTTTGGGTACGACGGCATTCAACTCAGCCTGGGGGTGGCCGCCGAAGCGGAAGCCCTGGGCAGCCGCACCCACCAGCCGGAGGACGGGCTGCCCGCCGTGGTAGCCCCCTTGCTGCAATGCCCCGCCGATCTGACCGCGCTGCGCCTGCCCAACCCAGAGCGCGACGGCAGGCTGGGCATGTTTGCCGAGGCCGTAGCGCACGTGAGCGCGGCAGTGGGCAGGGAAGCATGGATCATCGCCACGCTGCGGGGACCGCTGCTCATGGCGACCCAGTTGCGCGGCATCGAGCACATGCTCATCGACCTGATCGAGCGGCCTGCATGGGCGCAAGAATTATTCGCCTTTACCACGCAAGTGGGCATCGTATGCGGGCGCGCGCTGCTGCAAGCGGGGGCGCACGCCATCGCCATCGGCGAGGCGACATCCTCGCCCGAGTTTATCTCGCCCGCGATGTATCGTCAGCACGTGGCTGACCACCAGCGGCAACTGGTGGAGGGCCTGCACGCGGCGGGCTGCGAGACCACCATCATGCACATTTGCGGCCAGACAGAGCCGATTATCCCCGATGTGGCGGCCACCGGCACCGATGTCATGGATATTGACTGGCAGGTAGACCCGGCGCGTGCGTTGGAATTGGCCGGGCCGCGCATGGCCCTGCGAGGGAACATTGACCCGGTGGGCGCGCTGCTGGACGGCACGCCGGAACTGGTCGAGCAACGCGTAAATGAACTGCTGACCCGCGTGGCGGGCCGGGGACGTTTGCTGCTCAGTTCGGGCTGCGACGTGCCGCCCAACACCCCGCCGGAAAACATCCGCGCCCTGGTGCAGGCGGGACGCCGGTTCCAGGATTTGGCGCGTTCTACGACAAACAACACCCAGCCGTAGCCGCGGCATTCCTGCCGCGTTCTGGCCTGTAGCCGCGCCATTCTGGCGCGCTCTGGCCGCCGAGGATGGCGGCACTCTTTCCCCTGGCCCGCCGGTATCCTTGGCCAATGGGGCTAACTTTTCGCGGATCAATTGCTGGGGCAAGATCGGAGTGGCCCTCACCCCCGGCTCCTACGGAGCCGCCCCCTCTCCCAAAGGGCGAGGGTGGCATATATGCCGCGCTTGCCGCCTTCTCCCCCCGGGAGAAAGCGGCATACATGCCGGTGCCCCGGAGGGGCGGATGAGGGTGATCCACTGGCGAGGGGACGGCATTTACCTCGCTTTTCGTCCGTGACAATCAAATGTTAGCGCCATTAGCCATCCTTGGCGGCTTTATATTCTGCCGGCTGGAAGCCGGCGGTCCCTGGTAGCTGTGTTTCACAACGCCGGAGGCGCGGGCTGCATGGCTGCAACTCGCGCCTCCAACAGTTCTCCGGTTGGCCAAAGATAATTAGCGTTATTCAGGGAGTAGAGATACCTGCCCCTTTGGCGATGGCCGCCTGCAATGCCTTGAGTTCGACGGGCAGCCCGGCGATCAGCAACACTACTTGATCCGCCTGCGTCGCCAATATCTGGTTGGCCCGGCCTAGCACGTCGCGGTACAGGCGGCCCAACTCGTACACCGGCACCAGCCCCAGTCCCACTTCGTTGCTGACCAGGATAAAGGTGGCGGCTTCGTGGCGCGCCAGCGCGCACAGGGCGTCGATCTCTTGCACGACATCTCGCTCCGCCTGCTGCGCGTCGGGAGATTCCCCGCCCGCCAGCAAGACGTTGCTGGTCAGCAGCGTGATGCAATCCACCAGCACCACGCGAGCGTCCTGGATGGCGGGGGCGATTGCCTGAGCCACGTTGCGCGGGGCCTCTACCGTGCGCCAACCCGCCGGGCGGGAACGGCGATGGTCGGCGATACGCGCCTGCATCTCTTCATCGCCCGCTTCGGCGGTGGCGACGAACAATACGCGCCCGCCTCCCAACTCGTGGGCCAGTCGTTGGGCATAGGAGCTTTTGCCGCTGCGCGCCCCGCCCAAAATGAGCATCATCTCTCCCATATGATCTTCTCCAACAGTTCCATGTTCAGCTCTCGTTCCACGGCGGCGGCCAGACGGTCCAATTGCTCCAGGACGTCGTGCCCCTGCCCCGTTGCCTGTTCCTGCCAGCCCATCGAGGTCAACCACGCTCGCCGGAACTCGGCGGATGCGAACAATCCATGCAGGTAACAGCCCCACACGCGCCCATCGTAGCTATCGGCTCCATCCGGCACCGGCTCCGATTGGCCGCGCCGCATGATGCTCAGCCACGGGGTTTCCACAGTAGTCTGGCCTACGTGAATCTCGTACCCTTCCAGCACAACCCCGCCGAGCTTGCCCAGCCAACCGGGCCCGCCCATGATCGTGGCTTTGGCCTGATAGGTGGCCTTGGGTCCATTGAAGACGGTCTCTACCGGCAACAGCCCCAGCCCATTGGCGTGGTCATCACGCGACTCGGCATGCTGCGGGTCGTAAATGGCGCGGCCCAACATCTGATAGCCGCCGCAAATGCCCACCACCGCCCCGCCGCGCTCGGCGTGCTTGACGATGGCGTCCGCCAGCCCGTGCGCTTGCAGCCAGCCTAGGTCGGCCAGGGTACTTTTGGTTCCCGGCAGGATGATGGCATGGGGCTGGCCCAGTTCCTCTAGCGTGGAGACATAGCGCAGGCGTACGCCCGCCTCTGCCGCCAATGGGTCGAAATCGTCGAAATTGGCGATATGTGGCAGGTGGATGACAGCAATGTCCACCCGCCCTTCGGGCACGTCGGCCACACGTGACGCGAGGGTGTCCAGGGCCACGGCGTCTTCTTCCGGCACGGCCAGATTGGGCAGCCAGGGAATTACCCCCAACACCGGAACGTTGCCGCGCTCCTCCAGGATACGCACGCCGTCTATAAACAGCGCCGAGTCGCCACGGAACTTGTTCACCAGCAGCCCCTTGACCAGCGCTCGCTCTTCGGGGGGCAGCAGCCAAAGAGTGCCCAAAAGCTGGGCGAAAATGCCGCCCCGGTCAATATCGCCCGCCAGCAACACCGCCGCCTGCGCGTAGGAGGCAATCGCCATATTGACGATATCGCCATCCTTCAGGTTGAGTTCCACGGGACTGCCCGCGCCCTCCATGATGACCAGGTCGTATTGCTCGCGCAGGCGATCCAGCGCGCCGGTGACGATGCGCCACATCTCGTCGCGATGCTTGTAATACTCGCGGGCGGTGGGGTTTCCCCACGGGCGACCCATGACGATCACCTGGGAGCGGGTATCGGCTTCGGGCTTGAGCAGAATGGGGTTCATCTCGGCGGTGGGTTGCAGGCCGCAGGCAATCGCCTGTACCGCTTGCGCCCGCCCAATCTCCGAGCCATCGGGGCAAACGGCGGCGTTGTTGGACATGTTCTGCGCCTTGAACGGGGCCACCCGCACGCCCTTGAGCGTGTAGATGCGGCAGAGGGCCGCCGTGAGCAAGCTCTTGCCCACGGAAGAGCTGGTTCCCTGGACCATCAATACTTTTGCCGTCATGTGGCTACTTCCTTCAGATGATGTTGGTCGTTCAGCAGGGTGAGGATGGCCCCCTCCTGATAGAGGTACAACTCGGATAATGACGCGGGATCGAGCCGGAATTGCCAGCGCGCCCGTGGTTCCAGCCCCAGCGCCAGACAGAGCAACACCTGTAACGGGCCGCCGTGGGCCACCAGCAACACGGTTTCCTCGTCGCGGCGAGCGCGCAGGTCCTCTAGCAGGGCGCGCACGCGGGCGATGAACGCGCCGAACGGCTCCCCGCCGTTCGGCGTAACCTGCCAGCAGTCGGCAACCCAACGGGCCAGCGTGTCCGGGTCGCGCTGCTCGATTTCCGCGTAGGTCATTCCCTCCCAGTCGCCGAACCCGATTTCGCGCAGGCGCGGCTCTGGCGTCACCCCTTGCGGCTGGCGCTCGGCGATGAGGGCCGCCGTATCATAGGCGCGCCGCAAGTCGCTGGCGAGGATGGCGTGCAACGGCTCGCCCACCAGTCGCCCGGCCAGCGCCGCCGCCTGTGCCCGTCCCCGCTCAGATAGCGGCACGTCGGTCACACCCTGGAAACGCCGGGCTGCGTTCCAGACCGTCTCCCCGTGGCGCACCAACAACAAGCGGGTCATGGCAAGCCCTCTTCTTGGGGGAGAAAGTAGGCGCGCCATGCTGGCGCGGGCCTGAACGCCTGCGGCGTCTCACTCCCCTCTCCAAGCCTGGAGAGGGGGGAAAAGCCAGCGCCGCCCTGCCTGCCCGAAACACTCCCTCTCCCTTTGGGAGAGGGAGCCGACCAACGGTCGGGGGGTGAGGGATAGTACGCGGGTCGCCCGGTCGCTATCATCCCACGCCCCTTTCCAGCGCCACCAGCGCCAGCAGGACGATCAACTCGACCAACTCGCACGTCGCGCCATAGATATCACCTGTCAGGCCGGGGATTTTGTGCATGGTAAAGCGAGCGATAGCCCAGACGGCCAGCCCGGCCAATACCAGCAGGATGATCCCCTTCCAGCCAACGACCAGCAGCGCCGCCAGCAGCGCGATCCCCGTAGCGAGAACGATCTGCCGCCAGCCGACGTTATCCTTCAGCGTGCGGCCCACGCCTTCCAGCCGGGCGTAGGGGAATCCCTTGACGGACAGGGCCATCCCCCAGCGCCCCAACATGGCCGCCACCACCAGCGCCGGGCCGCGTTGCACCAGCGCCGCCAGTGCGGCATATTTCAGCAGCAGCAACATCACGCCGCCCGCCAGCGCAAAAGACCCCACGCTCTCGTCGCGCATAATCCGCATACGGCTCTCCGGCGTAAAGCCGCCCAGCAGACCGTCGCAGCTATCGAGAAAACCGTCCAAGTGCAGCGCGCCGGTGATTATCAGCCAGCTTACCAGCAGCAGCCCCGCCACAATGCTGCCGGGGAACAGCATCCCCAGCCCCCAGTTGAGCGCGGCCAACGCCAGGCCAATCACCAGCCCGGCTGCCGGAAAGTACCCCACGGCGGCACCCATCTCGCGGGAGGTAAACATCCGGCGGATGAGCGGCGGAACCAGGGTCAGGAATTGCAGGGCAGCCACAAACGCCACAGGTTGCAGGCGCAGCCAGCTGCCGCGGTCGTCGTCTGTTGCTTCTTGGGAATCTTGGTGTGTCAAGGTCACTCCTTATCGGAAACGCCCGCCTCGCCAAAGGTCGCCATCTCGCACAGAATCTTGCAGGCAGCCTCGGCGAGCGAGAGACCCAGCACCGCGCCTGTGCCCTCTCCTACGCGCATGTCCAGGTCGAGCAGGGGTTTCAGACCCATCCATTCCAGCATAATCCGGTGTCCCTTTTCCTGCGAGCAGTGGGCGGCAATCAGGTAAGGGCGCACCTGAGGGGCCAGCCCCACGGCGATCAGAGCCGCCGCAGTGGAGATAAACCCGTCAATCACCGCCGGGCGATGATGCGCCGCCGCGCCCAGAATTACCCCGGCGATGCCCGCGATCTCGTACCCGCCCACCTTGGCTAATACGTCCAGGGCGTTCTGCGGGTCGGGACGGTTGACCGCCACAGCCTGCTCGATGACGGCGATTTTGCGGGACAGCCCGGCGTCATCCACGCCAGTGCCGCGCCCTGCCAGATCGGCGGCGGAATGGCCTGTCATCGCCCTGGCAATGGCCGCAGAGGGCGTGGTGTTGGCGATGCCCATATCGCCAGTGCCGACAATATCCAGGCCGCTGTCCACAAGCTGCTCGACCACTTCCACCCCGGCCAGCAACGCCTGCACGGCCTGCTCCTGGGTCATGGCCGGGCCGCGCGCGATATTCTCCGTGCCGTAGGCCACCTTTTTGATGATCAAGTCGGGGTGTGGCTCCAGGTCGGCGGCCACGCCCACGTCTACCACCACCACCCGCGCCCCCACGTGACGGGCCAGCACGTTGATGGCCGCGCCCCCGCGCAGGAAATTATACACCATTTGCGGCGTAACTTCTTGCGGATAGGCGCTGACGCCTTCGGCCACAACTCCGTGGTCCCCGGCCATTGTGACAACTACCTTGTTTCGAATGGTGGGCAGGGGTTGGCCGAAAATCCCGGCCAATTGGATGGACAGGTCTTCCAGGCGGCCCATGCTGCCACGCGGCTTGGTGAGCATGTCCTGCCGGGCGCGGGCCTGCTCCTGGGCTGCTGCGTCGAGGGGCTGAATGCGATCCAGAATAGCTTGCAGACGATGATCCATGATTCTCCTCCAAGTTGTGATGAATGATGTGTTGCTTCGAATCAAAGAGCCGCCTGAGCGCACGCCGCCACAAAGCGCGGAGCCAGCTCCGGCCTGGCAGCCAGATGCACGTGCGCGTAAGAGGCCAACAGATTGCCAATGCAAGCGCCCTCCGGCTGCGGCTCCTGCCCTTCTATCGCGCGCAGGTAATAGGCGGGGGGCAGGTCGGGCGGGCGGCCTTCCCACGCTGAATAGTGGAACTCGTGGGTACGCACGGTTTCCCCCTGCCGCAGCAGCAGGGAATCGCAGGCGGCCTGGGCCACGCGATAGCCCATCGTCAGGCGGGGCGTCATGATGCAGCGCCCCGGCAACAGCCCCACCATGGGATGCGTGCGCCCATCCAGGTCTACAACGGCCTCGGTCAGCACCATCAGCCCGCCGCATTCCGCATAGATGGGCAATCCGTCGGCGTGCGCCTGGCGCAGCGATTCGCGCATTCCTTCGTTGGCGGCCAACTGCGCGGCATATAGCTCCGGGAAGCCGCCGCTCAGGATGACCCCCGCCGTATGCGGGGGCAGCGCCTCATCGTGCAGCGGGCTGAAAAAGACAATCTCGCCCCCTGCCGCCCGTAACAAGTCCAGATTGTCCGCGTAAGTAAAGCTGAACGCCTCGTCGCGGGCCACAGCAATGCGCGAGCGATAGGCCCCTTGCGGGACAGGTGCGGGTGCGAGCGGCGCGCTGATCAACGGCGGAGCCTGGTCGGCCAGAGCTTGCAGCCGCACCAGGTCTACCTGCCGGGCGACGAGATCGGCGGCAGCCTCGATAAAGGCCCGCCATTTGCCCGGCTCGGCGGTGGGCACCAGCCCCAGGTGGCGTTCGGGGACGACCAGGCCAGTTTCGCGGGGAATCCACCCCAGCACCGGCAGCCCCGTGGCCTGCTCGATGGCCGCGGCCACTCCCTGGCCGTGGGATTCGCCCGCCACCCGATTAACCAGGAACCCCGCCAGCGGCAACTGCGGGTCGAACTGCTGATAGCCCAGGGCCACCGCCCCGGCGCTGCGGGCCATGCACCCGGCATCCAGTATCAGCACCACCGGCGCGCCCAGCAGTTTGGCGACCTCTGCCGTACTGCCTGCCTCGTTCCGGTAGCCGAATCCGTCGTACAGCCCCATGACCCCCTCGATGACGGCCAGGTCCGCGCCACTTGCGGCATGCCCGAAAAGCGCAGTCACTCGCTCCGGCGGTATCATCCAGGTGTCCAGGTTGCGGCAGACCCGCCCGGCGGCCAGCGTATGGTAGCTGGGATCAATATAATCCGGGCCGACCTTGAACGGCTGCACGGCCAGGCCTACGCGGCACAGGGCGGCGATCAAGCCCGCCGTGAGGGTGGTCTTGCCCACGCCGGAATGCGTTCCGGCGATGAGCAGCCGAGGGATGCGCGCGGGGGTAGCCTGCATGATCGTCGCTCGCCCCCTAAAACTCGATCCCCGGCTGAGCGCGAACGCCCTGCTCGTAGGGGTGCTTGACGTTCTCCATCACGGTGACCAGATCGGCGTACTCGATCAGCGCGGGCGGGGCATCTCGACCGGTGATAATCAGGTGAAGCGCGGCGGGTTTGTGTGCGCGCAGCCAGTCCAACACAGCTTTTGTGTCCAGCCAGCCGAATTTCAACAAATAAGTGAATTCATCCAGCAGGATCAGGTCATAGGCGCCGCTGGCAATTCGCTCTTGCGCCAGCGCCCAACCTTCCCGCGCCTTGAGGATGGCTGGCCCCATGTCGTCGGGGTTCCAGACAAAGCCCTCGCCCAGCGTGTGCCACTCGATGCCCAGCCGTTCGGCGGCGATGGTCTCGCCCCAGCGCCCCTTTTCGCTCTTGATAAACTGGATCACGCACAAGCGCTGGTCGTGGCCCCAGGCGCGGAACAGCATCCCCAGCGCCGCTGTGGTCTTGCCCTTGCCGTTACCCGTGTGCACGATGGTCAGGCCCCTGGTCTGTCGTGGCATGGTTGCTCCTCTTCCCAGGTGGATGGGTTGCTCTGAAGCGTTCGCCGATCCTGCGCGGGCACATCGCCGCCCATCAATGGCGTGATTAACGGGGTGTCATAGACCGGATGGCGGGTAACAACCACCGGCACGCCATACGCCTGACTGATGTTGGCCGGGGTGAGCACGTCTTGGGGCGCGCCGACGGCCAACAAGCGCCCTTCGGCCAACAGCGCCAGCCGATCCGCATACAGGGCAGCCTGGTTCAGATCGTGCATGGTGACGATTACCGTCAGGCCGTCGTCATGGGCCAATCGTCGCACCAGGTCGAGGATGTCCATCTGATATTTCAAGTCCAGATAGGCGGTCGGCTCGTCCAGCAGCAGCACTTCCGGCTCCTGGCACAGGGAGCGGGCCAGCAACACGCGGCGCTGTTCGCCGCCGGAAAGCTCGGTCAACAGGCGCTCGCGCAGCGGCAGCAGGCCGGTGCGGGCCAACGCCTGCTCAATGGCCGCCTTGTCTTTGGCCGAAAGGGGCAGCAACCAGCCCCGATGCGGGGCGCGCCCCAGTGCCACGACCTGCTCAACGGTGAGGGGCCAATTGGGGTTGGCCTGGGGGGTCAGCGACAACGTGCGGGCCACTTGCTTGGACGGCATCTCCCACAAGTCCTGGTCGCCCAGCAACACCTGCCCCTCGCGAGGGGCGAACAACCGGCCCAACACGCGCAGCAGTGTGGTTTTGCCCACGCCGTTGGGGCCAATCAGCCCCAACACTTCCCCCGCGTTGCCTGCAATCGAGAGCTGTTCGATGACCAGATGCCCGTCATATGCGGCGCTGATCCGCTCTCCCTGGAGGGTTTTCATCATCAGCCTCCCAATTCCCTCTGGCGTGCTTTCAACAGGTACAGGAAAAACGGCCCGCCCAACACCGACGTGACGACGCCCACCGGCAGTTCGATAGGAGCCAACACTGTGCGGGCAACCCCATCGGCCAGAAGCATCAGCAGGCCGCCCACCAACATGCTGGCCGGTATCAGCCGGGCGTGAGACGAGCCAAAGAACAGCCGGGCGATGTGCGGGGCGATCAGCCCGACGAACCCGATAATCCCGCTGGTAGCCACCGCCGCCGCCGTAGTCAGCGTCGCCAAAACCACGATCAGCAGCCGGGCGCGACGCACCGACAGCCCCAGGGTTTGGGCAGTCTCTTCGCCGCAGGCCAGCGCGTCCAACGGGCGGGCGCACAGCCATAGCCCCAGCGAGCCGAACAACAGATAGGGCCAGCTAGCCCCCAGATGGCCCCAGCTTCGCCCCCCCAAGCCGCCTAGCAGCCAGAAGTAAGTCTCTTGCAGATTGCGGTCGCTGAGGGTCATCAACAGGGAGACGATGGCGGAAAAGAAGGTACTGAGAGCCGACCCGGCCAGCAGCAGGGCCACCACCGGCGTGCTGCTTCCCGCCGCGGCAACGCTGTAGGCCAGCGCGACGGCGATCAGCGCGCCCACAAAAGCGGCCAACGGCACCGGCCCAAAGCCCGCCCCGCTCCATTGCAGACCCAGCGTGATAGCCAGGGTCGCGCCCAGCGCCGCCCCGCCCGAAGCTCCCACGATGAACGGGTCGGCCAGCGGGTTGCGGAATAGCCCCTGGAAGGCGGCCCCAGAGGCGGCCAACCCCCCGCCGATCAGGATGCCCAACAAGATGCGCGCCAGCCGCAAATCCCAGACGATTGCCACGTCCATGCTGCTCACCGTCGGGTCATTCCGCCCCAAGAGCGCGGCCCACACCCGGCCCGGCTCCAGGTGGACGGCCCCCACGCCAAGGCTTAGGATAGCGCCCAGCGCCAGCACGCCGGTCAGCGCCAGCAGGATCAGCACGCACTTGCGGGTGCTCATCGGCGCACGCGAACGGGCGCGCGCGGTTTTCGAACCGGCGGTCTTGAACTGGCGGCCTGTACGCGATTGTTCCATTACGCTCTATCCCTCAATTCGATCAGGGGGTGGGGGCGCGCATGGCCCCCATCCCCGTGGTTGCGTTGCGCGTTCATTAAAACAGTAGGGTCTACTCAAACAGATCCGGGTACAGCGCGCGGGCGGCAGCTTCTACCGCATCGGCCAGCCGAGGCCCGGCGCGAGACGAAATATCGCCGTTGAGCAGATAGATGCGCTCGTCGCGCACGGCGTCGATCTCGGCCCAGCCGGGACGCTGCGAGATCTGTTCGACGGTCAGCTTTTCCCCCATCGAATCAGAAGCCATGATTGCGGCAGGGTTGCGCTGGACCACCTCTTCCATGCTTACCTGAGGGTAATTTTCGGTCACGTCGGCAAACAGGTTGACCCCGCCCGCCAGTTCGATGATCTGGCTGGTGAACGTTTCGGGGCCAGTGGTCATCAGCGGTTCGTCCCACATCTCCCAAAAGACGGTGGGGCGCTGCTCAACGGGGATGGACTCGACGCGGGCCGCGACGGCGTCAATGCGCTCCCGCATGCTGGTGGCGACCTGTTCGGCCTCTGTGACATGGCCCGTGACCTGCCCCACGAGGACAATATTCTCATAGACTCCCGGCACGGTGCGAGCAGCCACAGCCATTACGGGGATGCCCACCTGATCCAGCGCGTCAATAACTGGCTGCTGCAGGTGGTCCTCAACGAACACCAAGTCAGGCTCGAGGGCCACGATCTGCTCGACGCTGATGGTGCTGGGATCAAAGCCCCCCACCACCTGACGGGTGGTGGCTTCCTCCGGGTAGTTGCAAAAGCTGGTCACGCCCACAACCTGCTCCCCCGCGCCGACGGCGAACAGGATTTCGGTGATTGACGGGGCCAGAGAAATCACGCGCTCTGGCACTTGTTCCAGCGTCACGGTGCGGTTCATGCTGTCGGTAATGGTAAGCGGAAAATCGCCCGCATCAGCGGAGGCCGCTTCAGTAGCAATTGGCTCGGCGGTAGGCGGCGCGGACGTGGCCGTTGGTGGCGGCGGGGTAGGCGTGGCGGCGGGAGCGGAGCAGCCCGCCAGAA
This sequence comes from Chloroflexota bacterium, assembly GCA_012515695.1. Lineage (GTDB taxonomy): Bacteria > Chloroflexota > Anaerolineae > UBA1429 > UBA1429 > JAAYXX01. The sequence goes on along the minus strand of JAAYXX010000322.1, from coordinate 18,314 downwards.
GCAAGGCGACTATCGCCAGCAGAACTATCGGCAAGCGATCAAGTTTTTCTCTCATCGGTCATTCTCTCCTGGTTGGCCTGATGAACCCATATCCAAAAACAAAAAACCCTTGCCTCATTCAGCAAGGGGTCCAACCAGGGCGCTAGGGACCGGCGCTCAGGTACATGCTCTATTCCCCCTTTCCACGAGGTGATGGAGCGCGATAGAGGCGGTCGACCTGGCTTGGTCAAGACGGGATTTGACCTTACAGTTGCGGGACAGCGCCGGACTTGCACCGGCTTCTCTCTTTAACCCCTGGCTTCCGGACCACGGGGCACCTCTATCCGTGATATTCAATTGCCCGGCAGTATAGCACGATCCCGGCCAGGATACAAATGGCCCAGGCGGGCCAGCATCATTGGACCGCCGGCTTCCAGCCGGCATAATATCAAGCCGCCAAGGAAGCCGGCGGTCCAATCACCTTCCACGGAACGCCAAGGCAGCCCAGTTTGACAGGAGCCGCCTATTGCGTATTATGCCTATATGACCTACCAAAATAATAGGAATTGAGGAGACGACATCGCATGAAGACCTGGAACAGGGCGTGGCTGGGCAAGTTGGCGCTTGCTTTGGGACTGACGGTTATTCCGACCTTGCTGTTGGGTTGCCAGGTACAGCCCGCAGCCAATCAGGAGGCGAACGCGGCGCTCACGCCAGCCTCCACGCCAACACCCCAGCCCAAACCTACCCCGCTGACCGGCGAATTGACGGCGGACACGCTAAAAACGCACGATGGATGGGCGGAGACGATGGCAGAGGCGTACACGCCTGACGCGGCGGCGTTGGAGGTCATTCGCGGCCAGGCGCAAGAGTTTCAGGTGTTGGTCTTTTTGGGGACCTGGTGCCCCGACAGCGTGCGCGAGGTTCCTCGCCTCCTGCAGATTGCCCAGCAGGCGGGCATACCGGAAGAACGCCTGACGCTCATCGGGCTGGATTACACCAAGGTGGACGCAGAGGGCCAGACGGAGCAGTGGGGCGTGGAGTATGTGCCGACGATTATCCTGCTGGATGAGCAGGGGCAAGAGTTAGGCCGCATCGTCGAGCGACCCTCGGAGACTGACACGCTAGAAGGCGACATCAGCGCCATTCTGACGCGCGCGGCGGCCTCGTAATTCGGTTTGGCCTATTGGGAAGAGGTTTGTTGTGAACAATTCGCGCTATACATCACATACGCCGCGCCATCCTGCGCGCCGATCTGACCGGCGTTTTGCTCTCCGCCAGATCTGGCCCTGGCTGGCTATCGCGGGGGCGCTGCTCGTGGCGCTGGCCTGGGCGGCCTGGGGCGCCAATCGGGGCGGCCCGACAGGCCAGCCTGTAGGCGATAGCGGGCCGCGCATCGCGTTTGAGGAGACGTTTTACGACTTTGGAGATGTGCCCCTCGACGAGTATGTGGAGCACGATTTCGTCTATCGCAATGTCGGGGACCAACCTCTGGTCATCCAGGAAGAACCCAAGATTGAGCTTGTGGAGGGGTGTTGACCGCCCAGAGCGGTCGTCAGTTCGACGACCCTTCAGCCGGGAGAGAGCGGCACGGTGCGAGTTCGCATTCGCATGGGGGAAGGCATGGGCGGCCCTCATGAAATCCGCTACATCGTTGCATCGAACGACCCTGCCGCGCCGGAGGTTGCCGTCACCATCAAGGCGAATTTCGGCTAGACCAGACCAAACGGGGGGCGAAACGCGCTGGCCTGGACAATCCCGCGCCCTTGTCGCCTGAAGCGATTGCCCCTTTTCCTCCTCTAGGAGAACGCGCCGGACGGGATCGAGTGCCCGTCCGGCGCGTCATTTCTAGTCTACGCAAGTGGCTTTACAGCGCCTCGATAATCGCGTCGGCCATTTCCTGCGTGCCCACAGCGGTGGGGTCGTTGCGATCCAGCTTGAGGTCATAGGTGACCCGCTTACCCTCGCCGATCACCTGCGCCACGGCCCGCTCGATGCGGTCGGCGGCCTCTACTTCGCCCAAGAAGCGCAGCATCAGCGCGCCGGAGCGAATGGTGGCCGTGGGGTTGACCTTGTTCTGGCCGGTGTACTTGGGGGCCGAGCCGTGTACCGGCTCGAACACAGCGATGCCATCCCCAATGTTCGCGCCGGGCGTAACGCCCAGCCCGCCCACCAGGCCAGAGCAGAGATCGCTGACAATATCCCCGAACAGGTTGGACAGCACCAGCACGTCATATTCGTGCGGGCGCTGGACCAACTGCATGCACAGGTTGTCTACAATGCGGTCATTCAGGGCAATATCGGGGTATTCCTGGGCAACCTGCTGGACGGTACGCAGGAACAAGCCATCGGTCAGCTTGAGGATGTTGCCCTTGTGGACAGCCGTGACCGTCTTGCGGCCATTGGTGCGAGCATACTCAAAGGCAAACCGCGCAATCCGCTCGGTGGCACGCCGGGTGATGATGCGGATCGCTTCCGCCGCCTCGCCGGGGATCACCTCGTGCTCAATGCCCACATACATCCCCTCGGTGTTCTCGCGCACGATCACCAGGTCCACGTTGCGATAGGGGGCAGGGACACCGGGAATGCTCTGGGCGGGCCGCAGGTTGGCATACAACTCTAGCGCCTTGCGGAGCGAGACGTTGACGCTGCGGAATCCCTTGCCCACCGGCGTGGTGATAGGGCCTTTGATGCCTACTTTGTTACGGCGAATGGACTCGAGCACATGATCAGGCAACGGCGTGCCGTATTTCTGAATGACGGCCTCGCCTGCCTCGTGGACTTCCCACTCGATGGAAACGCCCGTCGCTTCTACCACGCGCTGCATGGCCTGAGAGACTTCCGGGCCGATGCCATCGCCAGGAATCAAGGTGACAGTATAGCTCATCGTGGCTCCTCGCTTTGTATGCTAAAACGCTTGCCGGATTGCAGTTCGAACCGCCGTCAGGCGGTGGCCTGGATATAGTTCAGCAGGCCGCCCGCCAGGATAATCTCTATCTGCCGCTCTGACAGGTCATATGTCATCGGGATTTCGATCCCCTGCGTCACGTCCACCACCGTCACGAGTTGGCCCGCGCTCAGGCGCGCGCGCACCTCCGGCAAACGCAACACATCCCCTTGCTTCAGGCGCTCGGCATCCTCTGGCCGGGCGAACACCAGGGGCAGAATCCCAAAGTTGATCAAGTTGGCCTGATGGATACGGGCAAAGCTCTTCGCCAACACAGCCCGCACGCCCAGGTACATCGGGGCCAGCGCCGCGTGCTCCCGGCTGGAACCCTGTCCATAATTCTCGCCGCCCAGCACAAACCCGCTTCCCGCTGCCTTGGCGCGTTCGGGGAAGGTGGGGTCTACCCGGGTAAAAGCGTACTCGCTAATCGCCGGAATGTTGGAGCGCAAGGGCAGTATCTTGGCCCCGGCGGGCAGGATATGGTCCGTGGTAATGTTGTCGCCCATCACCAGCAAGAGTTCGCCTTGCAGCGTATCGTCCAACGGGCCGCGTGTGGGCAAGGGCTTGATGTTTGGCCCGCGCACCACCTCTACCTGGCTGGCATCCGCGGGCGGCGCGATCACCATGTTATCGTTGAGAACATACGCCTGTGGCATGGTAACAACTGGCATCTCGCCCAACTCGCGGGGATCAGTCAGCGCGCCCCGCAGGGCCGTAGCCGCGCACACTTCGGCGCTGGCGAGGTAGACCTGCGCGTCGGTGGTGCCGCTGCGCCCCTGAAAGTTGCGGTTGAACGAGCGCACCGAGACCGCCCCGCTGGACGGAGCCTGTCCCTGGCCCAGGCAGGGGCCGCAGGCGGATTCGAGCACGCGCGCCCCAGCAGCCACCAACGTGGCTAATGCCCCGCTCTTGGCGATCATGGTCAGGGCTTGCTTGCTGCCGGGGCTGATGGTCAACGAGACGCCGGGCGCTACTGTGTGACCGGCGAGCATGGCCGCCACTTTTTCCAGATCCATCACGGAAGAATTGGTGCAACTGCCAATGCACACCTGCTGGACGGGCAGCCCCGCCAGTTCGCGCACCGGCACGACGTTATCCGGGCTGTGGGGGCAGGCTACCAACGGCTCTAGCTCGGACAGGTCCAGGGTAATCACCTGGTCATACTCCGCGTCCGGGTCAGCGGCCAGCGGGCGCCAATCCTGCTCACGCCCCTGGGCAGCCAGGAACTCGCGGGTGCGCTCGTCGCTGGGAAAGATGGACGTGGTGGCCCCTAGCTCGGCGCCCATGTGGGTGATGGTGGCCCGCTCAGGCACAGTCAGGGTAGCTACCCCAAGGCCGCCGTATTCGATCACCTTGCCCACGCCGCCCTTGACCGACAACCGGCGCAACAGCTCGAGGATCACATCCTTGGCGGCAACCCACGGCGGCAGTTTCCCCTCCAGGCGCACCAGCACAACCTTGGGCATAGAGACATAGAACGGCGCGCCCGCCATCGCCACGGCCACGTCCAGCCCGCCGGCCCCAATTGCCAACATGCCCAGGCCGCCGCCGGTGGGGGTGTGGCTGTCGGCCCCCAGCAAGGTCTTGCCCGGCACGCCGAACCGCTCCAGGTGTACCTGATGGCAGATGCCATTGCCGGGCCGAGAAAAGGTAATGCCGTGCCTGGCGGCTACCGTTTGCAAATACAGGTGATCGTCTGCATTGCGGAAATCGGACTGGAGCATGTTGTGGTCCACATAGCTGACCGACAGCTCCGTCTTGACTCGCTCCAGCCCGATGGCCTCGAATTGCAGATAGGCCATTGTGCCGGTGGCGTCTTGGGTCAAGGTCTGGTCTATACGCAAACCAATTTCCGCGCCGGGGGACATCTCACCGGAAACCAGGTGCTCGCCGATGATTTTGCGGGTCAGGTTCTCGCCCATGATACTCCTCTGTGTTGCGTTGATAGAACGGCCTATGGTGGGGGACTCGTCCGCGACGGGCGGAAGGGGTTGGCCTCACCACGTTACACGTGCTACGCTTTGTGCAATCTGCGCTGATGGGTCAGGTGGAAAAAAAGACTCGGCTCAGAGTCGTGGTAGTCCTCGGCGTTGAGGGCGAGCAGGGAACGGGCTGCCGAATGGATCGGCTGCCCCCATTATGCCCAAGCCGGGCGCGGAAGGCAAATCTGCCGGGGATAGGGGTTGTCCACAAAAGGGGATGGAAACTGCGCCTACAGGGTGCTAGTGGGTGCGCCGGGCGTAATCGAGCAGGCGGTTGGCCGTATCCGCGACCCGCGTCTCCAGGTCGTTCAGCTTTTGCCTGGACAGCTTGTGGAAATAAACCAGGCTCAGGCTGATGCCCAGGCCAGCGGTAGTGGCAAACACCCCGCTCCAAATTGCCCAGAACACATGCTCCTTGGTCATCAGGCGCACGCTGTTGACCCATCCGCTAATTGTAGTAGGCCATTGCTGTATGGTTTCGCTGATTGCCTCCACACCGGGAATGGTCAACAGCTGCGAGGGGATAGACATCATGGCGATCAGGATTGCCAGCGCAAAGGCGGCGGCGGGGACCCAAACATCCCAGGGCAGCAATTCCCACTCCTCGGGCCGGGCCTGCTGCTCCTGAACAATCGCATCCACCACCGAGTGCGCCAGACACGCGGGCGAAGCAACAGGGGGATAGGCGTGCAGCGCGTCTTCCACGGCCCGCAAGCGCTCCGCATAGCTCTGACAGGCGGCGCAATCAGCCAGATGCCCCCGCAACCCGGCATAGGTTGCCAGAGGCGGCTCACCGTCAGCGATATATTGGGGCAAGTCACTGCGAACCATCTTGCAATTCACTGGCATTCTCCTGCGAGTTCAGGCTCTTGGCCAACGCCTCGCGCGCGCGGTTCAAATGGGCCTTGATGGTTCCCAGGGGCAGCGAAAGCATTTCGGCGATTTCCTGATACGAAAGCTGCTCCTGATAGAACAGGGTAATCACCAGCCGGTATTTCTCCGCCAGGCGATCCACTGCCGCCCATATCCACTCGTTGCGCTCCTTCGTGAGGGCCTCTTTTACCGGGTCGCCGCGATGGGCCGCCAGCCCTTCGATAGCGTCCTCATGATCCACAACGACCAGGTCCTTACGCAACTGGCGTCGGCGATTCAGGCAAGCGTTTATCGTAATCCGATAGAGCCAGCTTGAAAACTTGGACTCTCCTCGAAAACTGGGCAGAGCGCGCCAGACCTTTAGATATACTTCCTGCGTCATGTCTTGCGCCTCTTCCCGGTCATGCAATACACTATACGCCAGATTATAGACGCTGGTTTGCGTCTGGGCGACCAGATTGGCAAAGGCGAGGGTATCCCCCTCCTGACAACGGGCGATCAACTCGGCGTGGGGATCGCTCACCGCAACACCCCCCGGCCCCGCCCGTCTGTTGCCATTGTCAGCAAGCCGCATCGTTGGCCCTCACGGGACTCACTGCTGCGCGGCTGGCTGGTCGTCGTCTTGGTCCCCGGTATTGGCGACAAAGGAGATTCCTTCGCTGGCATCCTGCACACCCGGCTTGTCTTCCTCTGGTTCCCATTCTTCCGCAGGTTCATTTGGCTGGTTGTCCGTATTCGGGCCAGTGCCCATCGTCGCAAAATAGATCAGGACCATGCCCAAGCCCACGAACAGAGGAAGCAGCCCACCAAGAAGCCAGGCGCCCATACCCAGGGTAGACAGCCCCAACAACAGGGCCAATCCGCTCATCGCCGTAATCACGCCACCCCAGAGCACGCCACGGTTGCCGTGCCTTTTTGCGGTAGCTCGAGTCTGGTCCTCTAATGAGAACCCCAACTGCGCCAGGGCGACACGCTCTTTGTAGCTGATATATCGGTTGAGCGTGATAAACCCCATCACGACGATTAACAGACCAAACAAAATGACAATGAGACTCAAAGGCGTGAGTTCCATTCCACCTCCCAATACTACAACCGCCAGGCGCTTTGCACACTGCGTCGGCGCGAGTTTCGCGTGCGAGTTTCGCGCGCGAAACTCGCGGGCAGGTTTTCCACACGGTTGTAGTATACCTCAGGCAAGCAACAGCGCACACGCCTGTGCCTGCCACGGGGCAGGGACTGTGCCCTACCCCGTACATTATTTAGACCCGCATCAAGGGCGCAAGGTTGCATCCCCGACGGCTATAGTTCTTCCTCCAAAAAGTTCAGTGGAGTCGGCGCGCCCCCTTCCAGGGGCAGGGCCAGCGTCCAGATTTGGTGCGGGGCCACGTCGTATGTCCACCGGCGGCCCAACACGTCAGAGGTCAGCGTCAGGCGGGCCGCCTGGCCCACCGTCTCATAGCCGCGCACGAGCAGGCGTCGGCCCTCCTCGTCCAGCTTGACAGCGGTAAGCGCCACATGGCCCGGCTCGGCGCGCAATAGCGACTGCTCGGCCCACGGGCCGCTGTGCGGGGCAACCTGCCGGGCGATCAACGGCTCCAGCAGCTCGTAGCTATACCGATCTGGACGCGCCGATTCCCAGCCGCCTGCGTGCGGAACCAGCAAATAGCGCACCGTCTGCTGGCCCTGGTCTGTGTAGTGGTAGGTAACGCCGGGCTTTGTCTTGCGGGGGTCGTGGAAGGCATAGATGGGGCTACGCAGCACACTCAGCCGCAGTTCATTGTCCAGCGCATCATATCCATACTTGCTATCGTTCACCAGCGTCAGGCCGTAGGAACTGCCCTCTACCTGGCCGCTCAGGTCTACCCATGCCTGGCAGGGTTCTTCCTCTCCGTTGGGCTGCCGCTTGATCCAGCCATAAGGGGCGGACGCCGTTACCTGGGGCGCGTCGAGGGCCAGCGGGAAGGCCAGCTTGAGCATCTTGTGCTGCTCGTGCCAGTCCACCAGCATGTTCACCTCCACGGCGCGGCTGCCGCTGTAGAGGGTAATATCCTGCACGATGGTCGAGCTTTGCCAGGCGCTTTGCACGCGCAGAGTGCGCTTGACCGGCCCATCCTGCACCAAGACGGCGGGGCCAGTGGCCCGGAACTGCCCGATAACATCGCGAAAACTCGCAATGTTGTGGCTCCAGGTGTCGCTGGGGTCGTCTATCACCAACGGCACATTGGCCGGGCCAGAAAGCACTTCGCGCTGCTGTTCAATATCCCACAAGCTAGAGATCCAGCCGGTGGCGGGGTCTACGCGCAGGCGGTAATACTCGTTGGCAATCTCCTGGGCTTGTGGCGGCTGGGGGGCGCTTTCTGGCGGGTTGGTGTCTGGCAGCGAGACATACAGCACACGCGACCCCAGGGCAGGCACAGTAACGCGAGTATCTACGTGGACCACATAGGTATAGTAGTCAAACTCGATATCGGTGACCTGACAGGGGATTTCGTGCCCGTCCTGGTCGCGCAGCGTGGGGGCAGCAGGGAAACGCGTGCCCCCGAAATCCTGGCGCCAGTCGCTAAACGGCAGCGCCAGATGGGCGATGTCCGTGCGGTCCCAGCCCAGGGGATTCCACACGATCACCGGGCGGCCCTCGCGCTCTGGCACGTCCACATTCGCCGTCAATTGCTGCAACGCCGCTTCGCGGATGCGCCCCGCCGTCTCATAGACCTGTTCGGCCTCGTTGCTGGTTTGTACATACGCATCGCGGATAGACGTCCCGGCGAGAATGTCGTGGAACTGGTTGAACAGCACCAACTGCCACGCCTCGCGGATTTCCTCGCCTGTTGCGGGGGTCTGGCACAAGACGCTGGCCAGGGTAGACAGGCGTTCAGCCTGCATCAGCGCGTGCTCGCCATAGCGGTTGTCGCGCTTGATCTGCGAGAACGCGGTATAGCACCCGCGCGCGTGATGCTGCAAGTCGTCGTGAACCACCGGCCAGTTGTCCGAAAGCCCTTCTACCGCGTGGAAATAGTTGTCGGGCGTGGAGAACAGCGGGCGCACCGCGTCCTGCTGTTGCTGGTACTCGATAATAGCCTGCACATTGCGCCGGGTAGGGCCGCCGCCGTGGTTGCCCACCCCATAGAAACACATCACAATGGGCAAACCCTGGGGGGCATCTGCCGCCGCGGCCTCGATGCGCTGCACGATCTTGTCATCATCGGGGCTGCCATAGTGCAGCGGCGGGCGGCAGGTCAACACGCGAGTTCCGCCGGGAGCCTCCCACCAGAAGGGGCCGTCAGGCAGGTCTTTTTCGTGGGGGCCGGGGCGGAAGAACACATAATAATCCAGCCCGCCCAGCTTGAGCAGTTGGGGCAGCGTGCCCGCGTGCCCGAACGAGTCCACGTTATAGCCCACGTGCGCCCGCCGCCCAAAGTGCTGCATCAGGAACCGTTGCCCATACAGGGCGTGCCGGGCAAAAGACTCGCCGCTGGGGATGTTGCAATCGGGTTGCAGCCACCACCCATTGACCAGCGCCCATTTGCCCGCCGCGATGGCCTGCTGGATGGCCTCAAACAGGGCCGGGTCATCCTCGGCGACCCAATTATATGTAGCGGCCCCTCCACTGGTAAACACATAGCCGTCGAAATCGCGAATCAGCCCGATGGCGGTGCGGTAGGTAGAGAGCACCTCCGCCCGCCCCTCATCCACAGTCCACAGCCACACAGGGTCAATGTGGGCATTGCCTACCAGATGCACGGTGACGGGTGATGCGTTTGCAGTATTCATAATTCCCCTCGGAATCTCCCTCGTTGTTGTGTGGTCAAGAGCAAGGCCGTCGTAAGCCATTCTATTATAGCACGTAACCGGGGATTTGACCCGCACGCAACAAACAGGGTAGAATGGCGCCGGCGGCCCATGTCGCCCATTCTCAAACGAGTTGTAGCATTCGTTGCACTCACAAAATACGACAAGGAGCATGTATCAATATGTCAGAGAAAAAGGATTTCACAGTACTCGAGTTGCAGGCACGATGGAGCAAAATTCGCGTCGCAAATATCTATGACACGCTGGACAAAATGGGCTATGGCGATCAGGTACTCGACTTGAGCATCAAGCCGCTGCTGCCCAATCAGCGCATGGCGGGCAAGGCCATCACCGTGCGCGGCGGCCGCGACCCGCGCACCCACGACGATGACAAGGCCGCCAAGGAGACGGGGATGGACAAAAGCACCGCCTCCTTTGTCGACGTGAACGAACTGGTCTACCCAGGGTCTGTCGTCGTGGTCGAAACCGGCGGCGAGCCGGTATCAGGCAAGTTTGGCGAAATGACCAGTTGGAACCTGAAGCAGCGGGGGGCCAAGGGTATCGTCATTGACAGCTTGATCCGAGACTATCTCGGCCTGGTGGTGATCCCCGACTATGTAGCGTGCGTCAAGGGAACCACCCCCATCGAATCGTACAAGCGTTGGCGCATCCTCGATACCAACGTGCCCATTGCCATGCCCGGCACGCTGACCAGCCAGGTGCGCGTTAACCCGGGCGACTGGATTATCGCCGAGGCGGATGGCGTGATCGTCGTCCCCGAAGAGATTTCGATGGAAGCCCTGATCAAAGCCGAAGAAGTAGAAGAGGCTGAGGAAGGTATGCGCGTCGACATGGCCGCAGGCATGACTTTTGACGAAGCCTACAAAAAGTGGGGCCGCGCCTAACCTCTGATGGATTGACACACAACGGGGACAGTGTTCATCTGTAGCACTGTCCCCGTTTTTCGCGTCTAGACGACGAACAATACACCCAAGGTCGTCAGCGCCGTGCCGATCCAGGTGTAGCGGGTGGGCCGCTCGTGCAGCAGAATGGCGCTCAAGGGGACGGCGAACAGGGGCGCGGTGGCGCTGATGATAGAGGTCTTGCTCGGCCCGGCCAGTTGCACCGCCATCACCCAAAAGTAGGCACTGAACCCCCACCCCAGGATACCGGCGATAATCAACAGGCGCAGCGTGCGCCGGTCAATATGCCGCACGCTCCCCATTTGCCCGCGCCACGCCGCCGCCACAAAGGAAATCAGAATCACGGCGGGCATGCGGACGGCGTTGGCAATGGCCCCGTTCACGCCCTCTATCCCCATAGACATCACCACCGTGTTCAGCCCCCACAGGACAGCCGCCGCCAACGCGGTCAGTACGCCCAGGATCAACTGGCGTTTTGGGGTGGCAGAGGCACCTTGCTCCACCGATCCCTGTGGCCGCGCTACAAAATAGACCCCGGCCATAATCAACACCATGCCCACGATGGTCGGCCATTCGATGGTCGTCCCCAGCAACAGCGCGGAAAAGATCACCGTGAACAGAGGAAAGCTGTTGCTGATGGGAAAGGCCACACCCACCCCCAGCGATTTGAGGCTCATCACATACAACGCATCGCCAAACACCCCGCCCAGCACCACCGACCCGATCAGATAAACCAGGGAATTGGGGGTTAGCAGCGCAAACTCTTGCAGGTTGGCGGTCAACAGCAGAATCGGGACGAGTACGATCAGCCCAAAGACGGCCCGCACCCCGTTAACGACAAACGGGTCGAGGCGCGTAGACAGGTTGCGCAGAACGAGGCTGGTACACGACCAGGCAAAAGCCTGCGCGAAGGCAAAGATGATTCCAAGGGCCATGAATCGCTCCTAACAAGGTGGCCGGGTGGTACGTCGTGTACAGGATCGTTTGCGCCAGCGCGCGCTCAGCCAACTGGCAAGGCTGTCCGCCCAAGACAAACCATCGAACGCCCAATCGGAAAAAGGCCAAAAGAGGCGCGGAGCCATGCGGTCACGCGCATGTGTGGGAACATCCACCAGCAGGTGCAGCAGCCAGGCGATAGCCCACCGCCTATCGCCTCTGGCTCTCGGCTTGCAGAGGATCGCCACCAGGAGCAGCGCCACGAGGCTGTGTGCGGCATAGTGGCACTGGCGTATCCAGGACGGCGGCAAGGGCCAGGCTCCCTCACGGAGCGCCGAGCGAATGTTTACCCGCTGCCGCCAAAGCCAAACGGGGTAGAGCAAATACCAGGGTAGGTCCGGCAAGAGACCGTAGAGCAGGACCTTGGGTTGGCGGTTGATCAGGCTGGTAAGCGCGATGTGAGAGAATGGGTCCACGACAAAACCCGGACAAGTGATATGCTATCATGATACCCTACTTCTCACAAAACGAGAAACCGACGGCAAGCGCGTAGGCGGTTGAAACCGCGGCAACGTTTGCAAAGCCTGCCTTCGCAGGCTGATCCGCAGTCGCCGAAGGGCGACTTGGCAATGGTTGCCGCGGTTTCAACCGCCCACGCCGCCCCCATACGAACATTCGTTCTATAATGGATTTTGCCCTTTGGCCGCTGCTGCGTATTATAGGGGCAGGTGTTCCCATATCTGCTACGTCAGAAGAGAAGGAAAGCAACCAATGCTTAACGAGCGACGAATCCTATACTTGAATCCCCGCGATCTTTTGCCCAGCCGGGAAAACGTGCGCTCGGACCCCGGCGACCTGGCCGGGCTGGCCGAGACAATCCGCGAGCATGGCATCCTACAACCCCTGGGCGTCCAGCGGGACGGGGATACCTACCGCATTGTCTATGGCAACCGACGCCGAGACGCGGCCATTGTCGTGGGCCTGGATCGCGTGCCCTGCCTGGAGCTGGACGACGTCCGCCAGGAGGACGTTATGGTGCAGCAGGTGTTGGAGAACCTGCAACGCCTCGACCTGAACGACGCCGACAAAAGCCGGGCGTTCAAAGAGCTATTGGCCCGCATGACCGCCGGCGGCATGACCCAGGGCGAGGCCCTGGACGAGATGGCCCGCACGCTGGGCCTGTCCGTCCGGCAGATTCAGCGTTACCTGCGCCTGACGCAGTTGGCCCCTGGCGTGCAACGGCTCATCGCCGAGGGCGAGTTGGGCGTCACCCATGCCCAACATCTGGTGGACATTGCCCCATCCGAGCGGCAAGAAGCCATTGCCAACCTGGTCGTCGAGGAAAGCCTCTCGGCGGCAGAACTGTCGCGGCTCTGCTCGGCGCTACAACGCAACATCAACATTGACCCCCGCGTGGCGCTGGAAGCTCTACGACGCGGGGAGCGCATCCCAGTAGTGGAGAGCAAGCCCGAAGGAACCATTACCCGCCTGACGCCCACCCCCATGCCCACAGACACCGACGGAGCCGCCGGAGATGCGCCTTGGGATGAGGACGACCCGCAGGAAGAGGGCGCGCGCCCCAACGCGCAGCGGGGCACGTCGCCTCAAGAAGAGGATTTCGTTCAATTTGAGCGGCTGGAACCCACCACCCGCGACGGCAACCGCGTACGCAAGCTGCACTCCCTGGATTCGTTCATGGACGAGTTGGACCGGCTGGCCCGCTGCGTGCAAGAGGGAGATTTTCAGCGCCTCATAGAAGAAGATGAAGCAGCCCCCCTCAAAGTGCGTATGGCGATTCGCCAGTTGCGCTTTTTGATGGACGCGCTTTCTCCCCTGGCCCAAACGCCTGGGTCGAGCAACTAGGCGGGGCCAGGGAGCATGAGCGAAGAGACAGATAGGCGAGTAGGGCTGGTTCGCTGCGCCGACTATGACCGGGAAGCTGTAGAGCGCGCCACGCGTCGCTGCCTGGACCTGTTGGGCGGCATGGGTGCGTTTGTGCAGCCCGGCCAGCGGGTGCTGCTCAAGCCCAACCTCGTGCGGGCCATGTCGCCCGACCGTGCGGTGACTACCCACCCGGCTGTGGTAGCCGCCGTGGCCCGGCTGGTGCGCGAGGCCGGAGGGCACCCGATCATCGCCGATTCCCCCGGCGGGCCATATTCCGCTGCTATCCTGCGCCTGACCTACCGCAAGACTGGCATGGACCAGGCCGCCGCGTGGGGCGAGGCAGAATTGAACTATAACGCCGAGTCTACCCAGGTGTCTTACGCCGAGGGGTTGACGTTGCGCCGCCTGGACATCATTCAGGCGCTGCTAGACGCGGACGTGGTCATCAACCTGCCCAAGCTCAAGACGCACAACCTGACCACGCTCACCGTGGCAGTCAAAAACCTGTTTGGGCTGGTGCCCGGCTCGGTCAAGATCGGCTATCACGCCAAGTTGCAAGAGAACTGGCGCTTTTGTGAAGGGCTGATTGACCTGCTCACCTACGTCAAGCCCGCGCTGCACATCGTAGACGCCGTGGTGGGCATGGAGGGCAACGGCCCCTCTGGTGGCGATCCGCGCCCGATAGGGGCGCTGCTGGCCGGGGCAGATGCGCTCGCGGTAGACGTGGCCGCCGCCGCGCTGGTGGACATTCCCCCGCTGGACGTGCCAACAACGCGGGCAGCCGCGCAACGCGGCCTGACCACCGGCAGGCTGGAGGACATTGTGTTGCTGGGCGATCCCCTGGCCGAGTTGCGCGTGCCCGGCTTTCGGCGGGGCGCGGCCAGCGCCGTTGATCCGGGCCTGCTGCCAATGGCGCTGCTTCGCCTGCTAACCGGTTCTGGTCGGGAGAACGGCCAGTCCAACGGCCACCATTCGCTGCCCCGCATGGCCCGCGATTGGTTGGGACATCAACTGGTCATGGCCCCGAAAGCGGGGAAAAAGTGTATCGGCTGTGGTTACTGCGTCAAGCATTGCCCCGTGGGCGCCATCCAGGTGGTGGACGGTCTGGCCCACATGGACACGAACAAGTGTATTCGCTGCTATTGCTGCCACGAACTCTGCCCCGAACTGGCCGTGGAGCTAAAGCGGCCCTGGCTGGGGCGCTTGTTCATGGGGAACCAGGCCACCTAACAACCTTTTGGAATAACTGGATGTCCGACGAAAAGCAACCGAATAACAGTCATATCCCGCCCCTGGTGTTACGTCTGGCGCGCTATCTCCTCATGCTGATTCTGGGTGGCCTGGCTGTTAATTTGATTCTGCCGCAACTGGGGAACCTGAGATATTCGCTTCAGGTGCTTCAAAGCATGCTCTGGTGGGCCGTCGGTTTGGCGATTGCCGGGCAGATCGGGAGCTATATTGCTGGCGGAATCCTGCTGCGGATTATCGTGCGTATGACCGGCAAGAGCGTGCCGCTGGTGCCAGCCACCCTGATCCCGATGGCTTCGGGCAGCATCGGACTGGTGGCCGGGGGCATCGTCGGCGTCATTGCGGCCACGTATCGCTGGCTGCGTCGGTATCACATAGACGGCAACGGGGCGCTGCTGGCGAGTTGGCTGCCCATCCAGCTTGAGAACGCTATGGTGATCGGGCTGGCGATCATCAGCCTGGCCCGCCTGCTGGCAACGGGGACGCTGACCGCTTTGCAGATCATCGGCTTTTCGTTGGTCTTGCTAACGCTTTTGCTGACGGTGGCCGCTGTCGTCTGGAGCGTAGTCCGTCGCGACCAGACGATGGCCCTGGCTCAAAAGGTGTCTGGCGGATGGGACAGGCTGCTACGCAGGCCGCATGACGAGGAAGCGACCCGCAACAACGTGCAGCAATTCCTCGATACCTGGAAGCTGCTGCGGGGCGGAGGCTGGCGCGGCCCCGTTTGGGCCAAGGCCCTGGACCTCGGCCTGGACATCGTAACGCTCTATTTCATCTTTTTGGGCGCCCGGTTCCCCGTGCGGCTCGACGTGCTGCTGACCGGCTATGGCTTGCCGCTGCTGCTGGGCAAGGTCAGCTTTCTCCCCGGCGGCGTAGGGATCGTGGAGGCCACGATGACCGCCTTGTATACCGGGTTGGGCGTGCCCAGCCCGGTCACTATCATCGTCGTCCTGATCTATCGATTCCTCACCTTCTGGATTCCCACCATTTTGGGCTTTTTGCTGGTCCCCTACTTGAACCGGCTGAACGGCCAGAACGGCAACCATAAGCAGATTGACGGCTGACCCTTCGGCAGCAGGCCGCCGCAGGTTGCGCGACTGCGCCACACTTGCATCAACCGATCTTTTCGGTTTATCATGCCTGCGATACCCTCGATCTCTTCCGCGCTCCTCCTCGCCTTTTGCTCTCCCTATGCCCTTGACGTTTCGCCCTGTTTGGTTCGCGTATATCGGGCGCTGTAGCGGCCAGGCCGCGACAGTAGCCCGCTGGTTGTCATCCGGCTCTGTCGCCAACGGCAGGCCGGGAATAAGGAGGTGGCTCACATGAGTGACCGTGTAAGGGAAATCCTGAGTTGGTATCGCAGTGAGAACCCAGGGATAGTGACCAATCTGGCGCGCATCCTGAATCATGGGCGGCTGGGCGGCACAGGGAAAATCGTGATCTTGCCCGTGGATCAGGGCTTTGAGCATGGCCCGGCGCGCGCGTTTGCCCCCAATCCCCCGGCTTATGACCCGCTGTATCACTTTCAACTGGCTATTGAGACGGGTTGTAACGCCTACGCGGCCCCGCTGGGCTTTTTGGAGGCGGGCGCTGCCGACTATGCCTGGCAGATCCCGCTGATCCTCAAGGCGAACAACCATGACGTGCTCCACGAGGACACCGAGCCGATGCCCGCGCTGACTGCCGGGGTAAAGGATGCCTTGCGCCTGGGATGTGTGGCAATCGGCTATACCATCTATCCCGGCACGGCGGAGCGGCGGCTGCTGTACGAGCAGTTGTGCGACCTGATCCGCGAGGCCAAGGACGCGGGGCTGGCGGTGGTGGTCTGGTCCTATCCGCGTGGCGGCAGCATCAGCAAGCAGGGGGAAACCGCCATTGACGTGGTAACCTATGCAGTCCAAATCGCCGCGCAATTGGGGGCGGACATGATCAAGGTCAAACTGCCGACCGAGTTCATCGAACTGGACGCGGCCCGCAAGGTCTATGAAAAGTACCAGGTTCCCGTCAAAACGCTGGTAGAGCGGGTGCGCCACGTGGTGCAGAGCGCGTTTAATGGGCGGCGCATCGTCATCTTTTCTGGAGGCGCTGCCAAAGACGACGAGGACGTGTTCAACGACGTGCGCGCCATTCGCGACGGCGGGGGGTTTGGGTCGATCATTGGCCGCAACTCGTTCCAGCGGCCCAGAGAAGACGCGATCAAGTTCTTGGCCAAGATAATGGCTATCTATGCAGGGGAAAGCAGCTGATTAGTCCCCCTGGTTCGCGCTCTCCTGCTGGGGAACGAGGGCGGTCTATGGCGCCCTCGTTCCCCAACGCGTCGCCAGCGTGGGCGCGCCTTTCCCGCGTGCCAAATGCGTCAATCGCCGCGCCCGACCTCCACCGCCTGCCGGGTGGCGCGGATGTTGCAGGTGGGCGCGACGATGGGCGTCACGCAACCGGTCCCCAGAATAAATCGTCGGCCTGCTGTCTGGCGGATGGCGTCCAGCGCCTCAGCCCGCACATCCTCCGGCGTGCCGCGCACAATCGTTTCCCACTGGCGCAGGCCGCCGCATACCGCGCCGGGAAATCGCTTCAGCCCCTCAACCAGAGTCGGCGGCGTCTCGCGGTCGTGCCAGTTGATTACCTGCACAGGATAATCCGCGCAGGCGTCAAACATCACCTCGCTGCCATGCAGATGGAGCAGGTTGAACCAGGCCCCTTCAGTGGCCTGCAACACACGCAGATCGTAGGGCTTGCCCCAGGCGAGATATTCCTGCTCCGAAAGCAAGCCATACTGGGCGTGCTGCACAGCCAGGAAAATCCCCGCCACTCCCAGGCGCATCACCTCGCGCACAAACCGCACCGTCGTCTCGGTGATGATCTCTAGCCCTGCGCGCAACGCCTCCGGATACCGCCGCAGGTGCGTCAACATCAACTGTTCGCCCGCCAGATACTTGGCGACAGACAGGGGGTTAAAGATGGTCTGGATAAAGGGCACATCGTCGCGCACGGCCTCGCCGATCAGTCGCAAGCACTCCAACTGGCGGCCCAGCGCGCCCTGGCCGGGGTCCAGCAAGGCCAGGCGCCCCCAATCGTCTGGGCCAGCGATGGCCCGCCGCCGATATTCGCGAGTGCCTTCGGTGTTGCCCATGTAGGCGCTTGTCACGCCCCAATCCTCGGCAGAGTAGCTACTGCAAGGCGTAACCTTGATCAAGTCGAAATCATAGCGTTCCTGAAACGCTAGATGGGACGCGGCCTGATCTTGGGCGCGCTGGTCGTCGCCGGGCCAGTGCCGCCAGAGGGCCACGGGGACGCGATCCACCGCTTCCCCACGAAAGGTCGCTTCCAGGCGTTGGCGTCTGGTCATCATCATCCCATACCTCCTGGTGAAAGAGCTAGACGTCGATGCCAAGTGCGCTTACAAGTGCGCTTGTTCCAAGTGCGCTTATTCTAAGCGTGCTTATTCTAAGCATGCTTATTCTAGCCCGCCCAATGGGGCCTGGTCAAGATAGGGGCGTGGGCCGCCCGCATTGACATGCCCTGCCCATCTATGCTAATCTCACACCATCCTCAGGCGTTCAGGGATCACATTCAAGGAGGCAAACATGCGCGCTGTCGTATTGGGAGGGACGGGCCACATTGGGACGTTTCTCGTGCCCCGCCTGGTAGAAGCCGGTTATGACGTGACCGTCGTGAGCCGGGGCAATCGCCAGCCCTATCGGAAGCACGCCGCCTGGGAGGCAGTGCGGCAGGTGGTCATTGACCGGGCCGCGG
>JAAYXX010000321.1 GCA_012515695.1 Chloroflexota bacterium | reverse complement strand
CTGGGCAAAGCCGCGCAGGAGCACCATGTTGGCCGGGTGATGGTCTCGCAGGATGTTGCGGGCCTCGGCCACGAATTGCTCCACCAGTTCAGCCGCGTGGGCTGCTCTGGGAGAGAGCGGCCTGGGCGGCAAGGGCTTTTTGCCAACCTGCAACGGGTCGGTGTCTGTGATGTCGGCATAGAGGTCCTCGCCCCTCAAGACGAACAGGAACCGGTGTTCTTTTTCCGGCAACACGAAGAGATCGGCGTGTGGGAGTCTGATCTGTCTCAACTCCTGGCATAGCTGCGCGTTGAGTTCCGTGCTGATCCGCCCGGCCCGCCGGTCTGTGACGACGCCCTCCTCGTTGACCGTACAAAAGTTACCTCGTGCGGCAATGTCCTGGCGGGTCAGGTCAAAGTCTATTCCCAGCGCGGACAGCACGCCACGGCCCACCTGATACTTGAGGGGGTCATACCCGAACAAGGCCAGGTGGCCGGGGCCGCTCCCTGGCGTGATGCCTGCGCCTACGGGCGTTTGCAGCCCACAAATGCCCTGGCTGGCCAGCGCGTCCAAGTTTGGGGTCTTGGCGGCCTCTAATTCTGTAAGCCCGCCCGGCTCCTGGGGCAGTCCTCCCAGGCCATCCATGACCAGCAAAACGATTTTGGTTTCGGCGGGTTGCACGAGTGCCTGAATCAGGCTCAGATCCATGAACGAACGTCCCTCCTCTGGTTGGTGTCAGGCTGATGTTCCAGTTCCCGTTGCACAGAGATGCTACCCAAACTGGCTATTCGATGTGATCGGCGGCGCTTGTCGAGATGGTGAACAGGCCGCCTGCCCCCACGATGATTAGCCCCAGCGCGGCCCCCGTCATGGCCCAGAATGTGTGGGAACTGGCGCCGTCTGCTGGAAGGAACCGCTGCCAGACTGAAATGGCGATCAGGCTATCCACTACCAGCATACTGAACAGCAGTCCCACGATCAGGCCAGATAGTGCCCCCAGCCCCAGGGCGCTGAGAACCCTGGCAGGGAGCGAAACGCGGCGCGTCGGCCCGCCGTTGGCCGATGTGGTAGATGGCATGGCATCCTTTTGCACGCTGATTATCCCTCCTGGGGCTGGCAGGTATGGCAGAGTGCGGTAGTGGGTGGATGGGTATATGCGTGAGCCTCATGCCCCTGTTCGTATCATTCGCTGTATGGACAGCGCTACTCTTGCTTCTCGATATCCGAGTCCGAGTGCAGTTGTAGCCACTTGATGATATCCTGGCGGCGCACCAGCCCTACCATGTGGCCGTCGTCTACAACGGGAAGCTGGCGCACGTCACGCGTCGTGAGCCTTTCCAGCGCTTCGGCGGCCTGTTGGTCGGGCGTTACGGTGACAAGCTCTGGGAGCGGCGTCATGATCTCGTTGACCGTTTTGTCGCTCCACTCTTCTCGTGGTATGCCGCGCACGTCCTGAAGAGTGACGATGCCAGCCAGGTGATCCTCTTCGATCACGGGGAAGGCATAGTCGTCAGTCTGCATCACGTGTTCGTATACCAGCGAGTCCACCGAGATGTCGGGGGTTACGGTGGGGGGGTCGGTGCGCATCATGCGCGAAACGGGCACACCTTCCAGCACGTCCTGGATAACGACCTGCTGATAGCTCTGGGTGGCGGCAGAGTAGAGGAACCATCCGATGAACGCCAGCCACAGCCCCGCGATGAGTCCGGTTCCGAGGATGGGCAGGCGAACGCCAAAAGCCATCGCAATGCCGCCGATAATGAACAACCAGGCGATTACCTGACCCACCCAGGTGGCCCAGCGGGTGGCCCGTCGCACGTCGCCGGTGATGCGCCACAGGATGGAACGCAGGACGCGCCCTCCGTCGAGCGGGAACCCAGGGATCAGGTTAAAGATGCCGATGACGATATTGATGGACCCGATGACGAGCAGAATGGTCGAGATTGGCCCCAGCGCTGGGAGGAGAAATCCTGGGTTGGGCACGGCCCCTACGTCTGGGGTACCGATAGCCCCACCGATGAGCAAAAAGATGATACCGATAAGCAGGCTGGTAGCCGGGCCGATGATCGCCATGACAAACTCTTGCCCCGGCGCTTCTGGCTCGCGCTGAATGTTGGAGACGCCGCCAAACAAGAAGAGGGTGATGCTGCGAATGGGCACGCCTTTGGAGCGGGCATAAAGCGAGTGCGCCAGTTCGTGGGCCAGCACCGAACCAAAGAAGAGCAGTGACCCGACGAGGGCCAACCCCCAGCGCAGGAGGATGCCCCAATCCAGGTGCAACTGCCCAAAGACGATGGCCAGGTTCCAGGTCACAAGGACGAATATAAAGAACCAACTCCAATCTATGCGGATGTTAATGCCGAATATCTTGCCGATGCGAAAGCCGCCACTCATGCTCTAGCTCCTTTTCTCAGCGGTCCGAGTGCGCCAGTTGCCGACCTGTTGCATGGCACAACAAGGGGTGGTTTGCGCGTGGGCTGTGGGGGGCGTGCCAGCCCTTGTTGTGCCATGTACGGCGAGCATGGGCAACTCAAGCCCGTTGCCCACGGGCGGGGCTGAGGACCATGCCCAGGACGATGCCCACGAGCAGGGCCACCAGGCTTGCTCTCCAGGGGTGTTCGGCGACAGCATCGTCTGCCCGTTCCATCATGGCCTCGCGTGTGGCCTGTAGCCTTGAGCCAGACTCGCCCATCAGGCGGCTGATCCTGTTGGCCGCTTCGCTGGGCCGCTCTCGAACGCCCCTTTTGGCTTCCTCCATCCTCGCGCCAGTCCTGGTCAGTAGCCGGTTGATGCCCTGGCTGGCCATCTCCCGGCTCTGGTCGATTGTTTCCTGAATCAGCTTGGTCAGCTTGTCCACTTTGCCTTCGATTCGATTCAGGTCCTTTTCCGTTTGTGCCTCATGCGTTCTGACTCGCATTTGTTCCCACTCCTTCTGCAGAGTGCCGAAATCATCCATCCTCTCTCTCGCTCCCCTGCTTTGCCAATGAGCTGGCCAGGCATTGCGCCTTGCTCCAAGACGCTGCTTTGCGCGATGCCTGGCGTCAGACCTTTGCTTGCCGCTCTACCAGAGCCTATGGGCCGCCATTAGTGCACGCTACTGGCGCCCGCCACCGGCGCGCCTGCTCTATCTTGCCGGTCTCTGACCGACTCCTGTTGGCTGGACGGTGGTGGTGGGTTGGGTAGTGGTGGTCAAGGTCGCGGTGGTGGTGGGGGAGACGGTGGTTGTCGGCTCGGCGGTGGTCGGCTCTTCGACGATGCGTACCTCCTCACCGGCCAGATCTGTGCGAACCTGGAAGCGGCGCTCGTTGAACTCGATCACTACCAGCCAGCCCGGCGTGACTACCTCGGCGCAAACTTCGTTGGCCCTGGCAATCCCAAGACACGCGTCGGGCCAATCCTGGCGCTCGGCGGACACGATGGTGATGCTCCGCTGGGGCAGGCCCAACTGCTCGGAAATCTGCTGGCGGATGCTGGCGGCTACGTCAGATGGCAGCGTTATGGGGGTTTCGTCTGCGGGCGTTTCGACTGTGGGGGTCCCGTTAGTAGGTGCCCCAGTGGTGGGGGTCCCCGTCGTGGGGGTTATGGTTGTGGGTAGCAGGGAGGTGGGGGTTGGCAAGATAGGCGTCGGTGTGGAGGGCGGCCTGCCGTCGGCTGGCACCAGTTCCCAGGTTACCTGGAGGTTGACGAGCACGGTTTGCGTGCCTGGCTCGATGGGCACAGGGCCTCCGGCCCCGCCCACGCCCAGGGCTTCGGAGGCTCCGAGAGGCCCGGGTTGCGAGGTGGCGATAGAGATGACGTCGCCCAGTTCGGCGTTGGCGAGGCCGGCCAGCAGTTGGGCCTTTTGCTGCGCGTCTTCCCAGGCCAATTGCAGGGCCGCGTCAAAGACGGCCATCTGGCTGCTGGCCTCAAAGGTCAGGCTGTCAATCCGGTTGCCTCCCGCCTCGACGACCGAGTTCAACAGCCCTCCCAGATTCTCCAGGTCTTCGGTGCGTACCTGAACGATGTTGATGGCGCGATACCCGGCAATCTGGGGGGTCTGTGGAACCTGAGCAGTCGGCTCTGGCTGAGAGTAGACGGGTTGCAGGCTGACCAGTTGGGTCTGGATGTTCTCTTCGGGAATGCCTTCTTGCACCAGGGCATCGATCAATGCCTGGGCCTGTTCCGAGTTCTGCGAGATGGCTGTCCCTGGGTCTTCGGCCTCTGTTTCAACGCCGACGAAAAAGACGGCGACGTCTGGCTGGACGGTGACCTGGCCCGTGCCAGAAACATGAATCAGGCGCTGATCTGTGGTTGCGGCCAGGAGCGGTTGCCCCGTTGTCTCGACGTCCTGGGCGAGCGTTGTCGCCGGAGGTATCTGCGAGAACACGACAAAGGCGACCACAAGAGCAATCGCCAACCACGGTTTTCTCTTTACGTATGTCATCCATTCTCTCCTTTAAATCGCTTACATCGGGTGCGCGCGCTTGCCTGCAAGCGCGCGTTGTGTACAGGCTGGCATCGCTCAGCGGCCAGTGTGTAGGCGGCTGCGGGCCGTAACCGGCTCGCGTTCTGCCTCTTCTTCGGGTGTGATCGCTTCTTCACGTCCGGCAAAGGCTTTGACCCGCTCTACCAGGGCTTGAAGCTGTTTCTCGACGGCCCAATTGACAGTGCCCTCTGGGTATTTGCCGTCGGCCTGGCGCTCGCCCGCTGGCTTGCCGGTCAGCAGTTCGATGCCCTCGTCTACGGTGGAGATGGCATAGATGTGGAACATACCCTGCTGGACGGCCTGTACGACCTCGTCCCTGAGCATGAGGTGTTTGACGTTGCTCTGCGGAATGATCACGCCCTGGTCGCCGGTCAGCCCTTTGGCCTTGCAGACCCGGAAAAAGCCCTCGATTTTCTCATTTACGCCGCCGATAGCCTGTACATTGCCCCACTGGTTCACCGAGCCGGTGACGGCCAGGTTCTGCTGGATGGGATAGCCCGAAAGGGCGGAGAGCAGGGCGTAAAGCTCGGCGGATGAGGCGCTATCGCCTTCGATCTCTTCATAGCTCTGCTCAAAGGTGAGGCTGGCGGACAGGGCCAGGGGGGCCTCGGTGGCGTACTTGCCTCCCAGATATCCGGCCAGGATCAACACGCCCTTGTTATGGATAGGTCCGCCCAGTTTGGTCTCGCGTTCAATATTGGTGACGCCCTTGGTGCCCACATACGTGCGGGCGGTGATGCGGGAGGGTTTGCCAAAGGCATAGTCGCCCAGGGCGAGCACCGAAATGCCATTGACCTGGCCGACGGATGCGCCGTCTGTGTCAATGAGGAGCGTGCCCTCTTCGATTAGCTCGTGGATCTGCTCTTCCAGGCGGTTCGAGCGGTAGATCATGGCCTCAATGGCCTGGTCTACGTCTTCGCCGCGCACAAGGTCGTGCCCGTTCTTGCCTGCCCAGTAGTTGGCCTGACGGATGATGTCGATCACATCGCCGAATTTGATGGCGATTTTGCCCTGGTGCTCCACCATGCGCGAGCCATACTCGACAATCTGCGAGACGCCGGTGGGGTCAAAGTGGCGCAGGTTCTCCTCATTGCACACGGTGGCGATAAAGCGGGCGTATTGGTGCGCGGCCTCGTCGTCGCGATCCATCTGAATGGCAAAGTCGGCTTTGACGCGGAATAGCTCTTGAAAGTCGGGGTCGGCGCTATATAGCAGGTAATAGAGCAGCGGTTCGCCTGTGAGGATGACTTTGACATCCAGGGGGATGGGTTCAGGCTCAAGGGAACGGGTGGTGATGGCGCGGAATGCCTCGCCCATTGTCTCGATTTTGACTTCTTTGGTGCGTAGCGCCCTCTTGAGAGCGTCCCAGGCAAAAGGCCGCGTGAGGATATCGTAGGCGTCGATCATCAGGTAGCCGCCGTTCGCGTTGTGTAGGGAGCCTGCCTTGATCATGGTAAAGTCGGTGACCAGAGCGCCCAGCCGGGCCTCGTGCTCGATGCGTCCCGTCAGTTCGTAAAAGCCGGGGTTCTCTTCGACGATGACCGGAGCGCCCTTGCGATCGCAGTTGTCCACGATCAAGTTGGCTCGATATTGATCGAAGGATAGCCCCATCTGTCCTTGCATAAAGAGCAAGGGCATTTGTTGTTGCACGCGCTCCATCTGCTCGACCCGCTTGAAGGTGTCGGCGTTATCCAGGATATCTTTGCGGACGGCGTCCAGAAACTCGATTACGGCAGGGAACTGGGAGTATTTCTCTCTGATGTCGGCCATCAGGCGGTCGACGGTGTGGCCGATGACCTGCTGATCCAGGTTGCTCAACTGATCCTTGCTCTGCCGCTCCACTTGCTCCACGCGGTGCATGGCCTCTCGCAGTTCGGCCTGTAGCTCTTGCTGGCGATTTTGGAGGTCTTGGCGTTTTTCTTCGGACAACTGATTGAACTGGTCGGGGGTGAGGACGTTGCCCTGAAAGACGGGGGCCAGCATGATGCCTCGCGATGTCTGGATGAGGGAGAACCCTTTGGCGCGGGCTTCGGCATCCAGTTGGGTCAGTAGTTCCTGTCTCTTTTTCTGTAGTTCTTCCTGAATCTGCTCCTGCTCTTTTTGATATTCTTCGCTTTCAAAGGCTTGCGGAATCTCGTCTTCCAACTCGGAGACCATGCGGTCCACGTCGCGCTTGAATTCGCAGCCCGTACCGGCGGGCATACGCAGCGCGCGCGGCTTGTCTGGCGCCTCGAAATTGTTGATATAGATCCAATCGTCGGGGACCGGCTCCTCGGCGGCCTTGGATTCGAGATATTTGCGGATAGTGGTTGTTTTGCCGGTGCCCGCTGGCCCCAGCGCATAGATGTTGTATCCTTCGTTGTCGATATCAATCCCAAAGGACACAGCCTGGACTGCGCGGTCCTGCCCGATGACGGTGTCTAGCGGGGATAGTTCGGCAGTGCTCTTGAAGGCGAATATTCCGGGATCACATTCCCGTCTCAATTGCTCGACAGGTAGCGCTCTTTCATTCTTGGTCACTTGACTCTCCTTATAAAAAGTGCAGGGAGCCAGAGGGCGACGCTCTCCTGCGAGGGGTGGGAATGGCCCCACCCCCGCGGATGCCTGACCAGCGAGGCGTTATTGCTTGCCCTGCGCTTGTATTTGCTGCTTACCCTGTTGGGCCTTGACCTCGATCTGCTTGGGCCGGGCCTCCTCCGTCTTGGGGAGCTTGAGCTTGAGAACGCCGTTCTCAAAGGTCGCTTCGGCCTTGTCGGGGTTCACTTCGGTGGGCAGCATCAGCGAGCGATGGAACGAGCCATAGCGGCGCTCGCGAAAGTGGACGTTGCCCCGCTCGGTTTCTTCTTCGACTTTCATCTCGCCCTTGATGGTCAGAGTGTTGCCCGTCACGGTGATATCCACGTTCTCAGGCTTG
>JAAYXX010000040.1 GCA_012515695.1 Chloroflexota bacterium | reverse complement strand
CTGGTGGTATTGCCAATGTCAAAGCAGCGCCCGTTGCTGGACAGGTGGCCGTTGTCGTACCAGTCGAGGTAGCGCTCCATCTGGTCGCGCGCGTCAAACCCCTGGGTGGTGACCAGGCTCTCCGCGAGGCAGAGCGCCATAGAGGTGTCGTCGGTCCACTGGCCCGGCTCTAGCCGGAAGGGCCCGCCGCCTACGATATCGGTCAGGCCGTGCGGCCCGGCGCCGGTGAACTCGAGCGTCGTTCCCAGCGCATCCCCCGCCGCCGGGCCCAGCAGTGCCCCCCGAAACCGGTCGTGCATGTCCACTAGACTTGCTTCCTTTACAAAAGAAGGAAATTAACAGGGATATACAGGATAAACAGGATGGGAATCGAACAGCAGGTATCGCCCTGTCCGGGTATGATCTGCGCTTTCACTCCAGTCCGAGTTGTCGTGCCTTGGTGCGATCTCTACGCTTGGATTCCTGCGTCTATCGTTCCTATCCTGTATATCCTGTCCATCCCTGTTTGTTTTCCTATCCTAGTACCAGGCGTCGATGGAGACGGTTTTGCCATAGTTGCAGCCCATCATGCGCCAGTAGCCGTTGGTCTCGCCGCCCACGACGATGACGTGGATGTCCTCGCGGCGGAACATGGGCACCAGTTCATCGGGCGCTGCATGGAAATGTGCCGCCCAGGGCATCTCGCCGTTCTCCGCCCGCGGATAGACATAGTTCTGTATCAGCTGGTAATCCCAGTACACGCTCGCGGGCAGCGTGGCGTGCTCCCAGAGCCAGTCCTCCAGCGCCTCCGGCGTGGCGAACCCGCCGCGCTCGACAAACAGCCGCGCCGTGATGGGGTCTAGCAGGAGCGCCGGGGGCGTGTGCGGATTCATCCCGCGCAGCAGGTTCTGCACATGGTCGCGCCAGTGCTTTTCGCGTAAACCCAGGATGTAGGCCGTGGCCCGGCAGCCGCCAAAGACCGATACCGTCGAGTCGTAGGGCTTGAACCCATGGCGCACGTGGAACGGCTCCCAGGGGCTGGCCTCTTCGTTCCCCGCAAAGGTAATCGAGTTGTAGGCATAGTTGTTGCCCATCGAGCCCAGGTAGGTCTGCCCGGGCACAGAGCCGCCCTGCAGGTTCTGGCTCAACAGGCCATAGGCCCGCCCGATGGTGGCATTGGCCTGGTTGTAGGGCCCCAGCGCGCCGATGCCCCAGTTCATCTTGATGCTGTGGCGGATAGGCCCGTTGACCACTGCCATCGAGGCGGCGGAACTGGTGGTGCTGCCGCGGGCCGACTGTTGGCTGGCGGCCAGCGCCAGGATCACCGGGAAATACTCGGGGCGCGCTCCCGCCATGACGGCGTTGATGGCCACCTTTTCCACGTCATACTGCCAGGCCTCGCGGGTCGAGGTGGGGCGCATGCGGCCCACGATCTCATCCGGGCGGTGGCTGGTGCCCGCCAGCATCGCCTGCACCCGTTCCTCAGTGGGCAGCACGATGGGCAGGTAGTCCGTCCAGTGGCTGTCCATGTAGAGCTGCGCCAGCGCCTCGTCGCTCTCCGCCTCGGCATAGCGCGGCGTCGACCGGTCGAAGCGCACTGCCGCCCGCTCGGTGTCGGTCAGGGGCAGAGTCAGCGCCTCGATGACCTCCTCCATCACGGGCCGGCCGGTGACGGGATCATCGCCATCGATGTATTGCCGCAGGCGCTCGGCCGTCTGGCCCATGACCGGCTGGGGCACGTACACAAAGCGCTCATGGGGCATCCCCTCGGCCCAGGCCGTCTG
>JAAYXX010000320.1 GCA_012515695.1 Chloroflexota bacterium | reverse complement strand
TAATACAGGATACGCGTGTCTGGGCCGAACGGAATGCCCCAGACCTCTCCCTTATAGTTCACGTCCTTGACGCCATACGGGACAAAGTTGTCCAGCGTAAAGCTGTCCTTGGACATGTACTCGGTCAGAGCAATCACCTGCTGGGCCTCGGCGCGCTGGCCTGCGCGCGTCATGTCGCCGATAATCACATCCGGTGGCTCGCCAGCCGCGAGGGCGGCCAGGAACTTTTGGTCATACGTCCAAAAGTCGGTGAACACAGGCTCCACCACATAGCCAGGATTGGCGGTGTTGAAATCGACGACAAACTTGTCAAAGATGTCGCGGCTGGGGCCAGACCCAAAAATGTGCCAAAAGACGATCTTGCTGACGTCTTGCGGCACTACCACGGTCTCTTTGACGACCTTCTCGACCTCTTTTTCCACAACCGTGGTGACTTCTTTTTCGACCTCTTCCTTGACCAGGACCGTCTCTTTGACGATCTTTTCGACGACCTTCGGCTGGCATGCCGCCAGCGTTACGGCAGCCGCCCCGACCCCAAAACCACGCAGCAATTCGCGACGACTCAGCATAGCATTCATGTTCTTCTCCTTTTCCTATGAAAGCTGTTGAGCAAGGCACGAAAAAATAGTGGTACGTGGCATAGCGGGAGACGATGAAATTGTGCGCGCTCCTCCTCTCCGCCCTCGCGGGCATGGCCTGACAAGAAAACCGTTCACCGATATAAGAACCGTCGGACGATTTGCAAACCACAAGGCCAAACTACACAAACACGGATATAGAAGCCAACAACTCACGCACGTTTAGCGCGGGGCAATAGCTACATTCAGAAGGCGCAGGCCGCTAGAGCGCGGCCCCAGACGACTGTCGCAAGATCAATTCTACCGGGATATAGTTTCTTTTCTGGACGGGCCTGTTTTCCAACAGATTCATCAGCATAGTAGCCGCCAGAATGCCCATCTGGCGCGGGTCCTGGCGGACGGTGGTCAGAGGCGGGTCCAGGATGGGCGCTACCTGGTCGTCGTCATAACCGGCGATAGCGATATCCTCAGGGATACGCAGGCCGAGTTCGCGGCACACCCCCATCACCTGCAAGGCGATGATCTCGTTACAGGCAAACACCGCAGACGGGCGATTGGGGGAAGAGAGGAACTCGCGAATCGCCTCCCTGTCATAATCCACCAGATTGGAGGAGGGCTTGCCCATAATCTGGATCTCACTGAGATAGGGCAACAACGACTGAAAGATCAGCCCGGGATCATACGTCACGCCCGCCTCTTTGAGCGCCTGGCGATAACCCTGCACGCGATGCGCGACCGAGGTAATGTACACGTTTGGTCTGGTGACAAAGCCGATCCGCCGATGGCCCAGGTCCAGCAGGTGCTTGGTGACCAAATAGCCCCCGCGCACATTATCCGAAGTGACAAAGGGAACTTCCAGGTCTTCAAAGTAGCGATCAACCAACACAAGGGGAACCCCGGCCTGACACAGCTTGCGAAGCGTCTGGTGGGGGGTGGGGCTATCGGCAGGCATGAGGATAAAGCCATCTATCTTGCCCCCCTCCCACAGCTCATTCAGTTGGCGCTGTTCAACCGAGATGGCGTTGCCGGTACTGGCGAGGATAACGTGACAGTTATGCTGGGTGGCAACCTGCTCCACCCCCGCAAAGATCCGCATGAGGAACGTGTCGCGCATTTCCAGCGCGATAAAGGCCAGCGTGCCTGTGCGCTGGCGCGTCGGCGTAGAGATTCCGCCAGATACAAACGTGCCCCGGCCCGGCACTCGTTCGATCAGACCCTCTTCCATGAGCACGCGCAACGCCTGGCGCACCGTGGGACGGCTAACATTCAGCAGAGCGGTCAGGTCTGCCTCAGAGGGCAAGGCCGCAGACGGAGCAAAAGTCCCATCGATGATTCGACTCCTCAGATAGCTGGCTATCTGCAAATAGAGCGGCTCGGAACTGTTACGTTGGAGTCCAACCTGAGCGTCCATCGATCACTCCCTGTCTTAACCTGTCACTATCAATATACGACAAGTAAATACCGCTTGTCAATACCCCGTCGGCATTTTGGTATACGATTTTCGGCGGCCCCGGCGAATGCCGCGCGCTCTCGCCGCCCCGCTGTTTCGGCTGTTGTGACAGGCTGCCGATTGTGGTATAATCTGAACAGATTCAACCTTCGGAAGGAACTACAATCCCCATGATAGAATTGAATGTGTATTCTGTACTTTATAGTTTGCTATCACGTCACCGCGTTGTCCTGCTCAAAGAATCGGAAGGCGAACGGTATCTTCCCATCTGGATCGGCCAGGCCGAGTCGGAAGCTATCGTCATGCGCTTGCAAGAAACCACTGTCCCTCGCCCTATGACGCACGACCTGCTGTGTAATGTCATCAAGGAGTTGGGCGGCAACATACAGTATGTAATCGTCAACGACCTTACTGATAACACCTTCTTTGGACGAATCGCCGTTGAACACGAAGACCGCCTGCAACTCATCGACTCGCGCCCCAGCGATGCCATCGCAGTGGCTGTGCGCGCTTCGGTGCCCATCTATGCGGCAGAGAGCGTCATGGACCGGGCGGCTATCCTTCCCTCCCCTGAAATCCGTGAGGAAGCTTGCGACACCGATGGCCTGGACGCCTTCCGCGATTTCTTGGACTCGCTAAACCTCGACGACCTGGGAGAGTGACCTGTGGAAGCAGAACGTCTTCCCCCGCAAAATATCGAGGCGGAACAATCTGTCCTCGGATCGTTATTGATAGACCCTGATGCGATCATCAAGATCGGCAGTTTCCTGCGGGCAGACGACTTTTACCTGGAATCCCACAGGTTGATCTTTCGCGCCATCGCTGATTTGCACGAGCGCCGTATGCCCGCCGATTT
>JAAYXX010000319.1 GCA_012515695.1 Chloroflexota bacterium | reverse complement strand
GATGGCGGCGGTCCAATTCCCTTCCAGCGACATTTGGCGGCATATGCCAATGTGCATTGACACCCATGTACATTGTCGTTATAATGTTTTCAGGTCGACCCGACGATCCGTAGCACCTGCTATTGCTACTTGTTGCTTCATGGATGGGTGTCTGGTACGCAGACCCGCTCTCCCCGTATTGCTCGTTTTGGAACGCCCCTCTGGCAAACCGCTCTGATGATGCGCTTCTGTTGCCCTTTTGGATGGTTGACACCTTCGCTTCCTCTTGCACCTGTACATGGCTACATGGTCGGCCAACTGTGTAGTGTGAACTGATGAAAAGAGGAGCAAAGCTATGGGGTTTAACGTGTGGCAAGAGAAGGGTATACCACTGGAGAAGCAGATTCGCAATTGGGAGACGCTGGATGTCCAGCCGTACTCCAAGCTTGACGTAGACCCCTACACGCGGACGCGTGGTATCCTGATGAACGGGATTGAGGTCGAGGCTGCCCTTTTCCTACATCAATTTGCCCGGCATGTAGAAGACATGGACCTCAAGCGCAACCTGGCGATGGTGCGGCGGGTGGAGCAACAGCAGCAAAAGATGGTCAACTGGATGATCCCTGCCAGTGAATCCACGCTCGAAGTGACGATTGGATATGAGCAGGTTGCTGTCGATCTCACCGCCTATCTGGCCCGCACCGAGCCGGACCCGTACGTCAAGGCGGCGCTGGATTTCGCCTTGCTCGAAGATTTCGACCATCTCTATCGTTACGCCAACCTGTTGGAGATGGACGATGGCATCAAGGCCGAGCGCATTGTGGGCGACTATACCGAGATCATGCCGGGACGCCCCACGATGGATGAGCATCGCCACCCCTTTGATTCAGTGCGCAAGCACGTCGACTGCAAGACAGCCGATCCCCTCACCAATATGCATATTCTCACCATCACCGCGGCAGAGCAGCAGACGATGAACTATTACATGAATGTGGGCAACCGATACCCGTCCATGTTGGGGCGTGGGCTGTATCTGGAAATCGCCCAGATTGAGGAGCAGCACGTCAGCCACTACGAGTCGCTGGCCGACCCAAACTGCACCTGGCTCGAGATGATGGCGATGCACGACTATAACGAAGCGTATATGTATTGGTCTTGTATGCAGTCCGAGCCTGACCCCAGGGTCAAGCAGATATGGCAGACGCATCTGGAGATGGAGCTGGCCCACCTGCACTATGACCGCGAGTTGGTGAAGCAAATGGAGAACAAGGATATCGCCGAGATGCTCCCTGGCGAGTTCCCCCAGCCGACGATTATGCAGTCCAACAAGGACTATGTTCGGCAAGTGATGGCAGAGCAGACCAGCTTGACGGCGAATGGGACCGAGTTTGTGCCGGTAGACAGTCTCCCGAAGGACCATCGGTTCTATTCCTATCAAAAGATGGTGAATGGCAACGGCTTTGTGCCGAGCCGCGACGTGATCAAGGAGCATATTGAAAAGCGCGGGCAGGATTATCGCGTGGAGACGGAAGGGCCTCATCCAGTGGAAAAGCTGCGGGCGCGCCATGAAGTGCCTGCGGAAGCGATGCCATACTAGGCTGGAGGCGCTCAAGAGGTGCTGGATATCTGGCACCCCGTCGCCAGCGGCCTGCGTGCCTATCGCGGGGCACTTGCAATTCGCAACGGCGTATGTTACAATAAATATGTAGATAGATAGTCGTGTTCATACGTTAGTTCCTCAGTTCATCCGCGGAATCCATTGCTCTTGCATGTGCTTCCCCGTACGTGCTTTGTTTCCTTCCATTGGCTTCCGCCATCCTCAGACTTTTCGTTGCTGATGCTGCGTACCGCCTTCGTTCCGCACTCCCTTCTCTCCATCCTTGTCGGATTCCGTTTGTAAACCGA
The DNA here is from genome assembly GCA_012515695.1 of Chloroflexota bacterium. Lineage (GTDB taxonomy): Bacteria > Chloroflexota > Anaerolineae > UBA1429 > UBA1429 > JAAYXX01. The sequence continues at coordinate 5,324 of JAAYXX010000319.1, read as the reverse complement.
CCAAGAATTGGATTGAAGAAAGGAGAATCAGATGGATATGCGGGGTTCTAATCCGGGCGGCCCAGATGGGACGAAGCGTGAGGAAGAGGCCAATCGTTCCTCGCGTTCGAATATGCAGTCTGCCGAGCGGACAATGGACAAAACCTCGGAACAGGCCCAAAAGACCGGCGAACAGATGCAGCACAAAGCCGAGCAGTTCACCTCCAAGGCTCGCGAGACGATAGGAGCTGCCGAAGAGCGGGCCGGTGAGATGGCCAAATCCACGCTGGAAACCCAAAAGGACAACCTGGCCGACAGGTTATCCACTATCGCCAAGACACTGCACCAGGTGAGTGATCGGATGCGCCAGGAGCAGCAAGGCACTGTTGCAGGCTATGTCAATCAGGCGGCGAATCAGCTAGAACGCTTCTCCGGCACCATGCGCGAAAGGAGCGTGGATGATATGTTGTCGGATGTGGAGCAGTATGCGCGGAAGCAGCCGGAGGTCTTTATTGGCGGCGCTTTCTTCCTGGGGCTGATTGCAGCTCGCTTTCTCAAGAGTTCTGGGCAGGCTGCTCAATCTCGGCGAATGGAAAGTCAATCTCGCCAGCGTGGATATGGGATATAGGCGAGTAGTAGCAGCGTGGAGGGGACATGGAGCAACTCATACGCGAAGAGCGAACGCTTGCCGATCTCTTTACTGAGCTACTAGATGAAACCCGCCTCCTTGTGCGACAGGAGATCTCGCTTGCCAGAGTAGAAATGGCTAACAAGGCCCGCGGCTTTGCCCGAGACATCGCGATGATGGCCTTTGCGGCTTTGTTGCTGTTTGTTGCATTCCAGGTCCTGGTGGCAACCGCCATCCTTATCCTGGACCTGGTGCTTCCCGCCTGGCTATCGGCTCTAATCGTTGGTGTGGCTCTCGCCGCTATTGGCGTGGTGTTGGGGGTGATAGGCTTGCGGAATTTCCAGAATAGAGGCGTAGCACCAGAGGATACCATCGAGACGCTCAAGGAGGATAGGGAATGGATCAGAGATCAAACGAGATAAGGCGAAGGGAGGAACGTCGCGATCAGGTGGATGTCCCGAAGGTGAGCAAACCTCCCGTTGAGGAGCCTGAGAAAGAACGCCGCCCTCCAAGCAGTACCTATAGCGCTCAGAACAAAAGTGAAGAGCAGATACGCTCAGATATTGAGCGAACCCGGGCGGAGATGACCGAGACGGTGGATAGCATCCAGGAGCACATTGCTCCCAAGCGTCTTCGGAAGGAAGCACAACAAGCTATTGAGGAAGCGACAGTGGGGAGGGCAAGACAGATGGTTAGTCGTGTGCGTAATCGGGCTCAAGGGGTCCGACAAGATTTCGTCCAGGCAGTGCGAGAGAACCCCATCCCTGCGGCGATGATTGCGCTGGGGTTGGGGTGGTTGTTGCGTGAGGTAATGTCCCAGGATTCTGAGCAGGTTCGCGTGCCCGAAATGCGCGGGCGCTACGAGCAACGGCCCATGTCGCGGGAGATGGAGCGACGGGCAGAACGCACCGCCGAGGAGATGCAACGCCAGGCACAAAAGCCGCGGCAGATGGCGGGCGAGGTCCAGGAGCGGGCGAGCCATATGGCCACCGAGGCTCGGGAGCGGGCCAGTCACACCATGGAGGAGGCGCGCTCCAGGCTAGGCGAGGCGCAGTCTCGGGCGATGGAAGCCAGGGAGGATATCCAGGAGCGGGCCGAAGAGTGGATGGGCCAGGCGCAGCGACGATTTCGCCGAACGAGCAGCCAGATCGGGCAGTTCATCGAGAACAATCCGCTGGCTGCGGGGGCCATCGCGCTGACTGCGGGTGCGCTGATTGGGCTGGCCGTGCCCGAAAGCGAGCAAGAGAACGAGTGGCTGGGCGAGACGCGCGATAGGATGATGCATCGCGCCCAGGAGGCTGCCGAAGGCACCGTCAGACGAACGAGTGAGCGGGCCGAAGGCGCTGTGCGCACTGCGGAGCACATGATGGGCGAGGCGGAAAAGACGATGCGCGAGGAGGGCCGCGGTCAACCAAGCCAGAAGTAGGGCCTGATGATGGTTGCAGGCCGCCTTTATCTGTGTGCGCCCCCAGGGAGATAAACGAATCTCTGGGGGCGCATTTTTTCGTTGAAACGATGGCTGTTGCCAGGTGGCGCGCCAGAATGGCGCAGGGGCAGCCGGGCGCGGCTGATCCGCCGCGGCAGAACTACCGCGAGTAGAACTCGATCACCTGGATCATGTCGCAGATAACCGGCACTTCTTCACGCCGGGGCAGGTAGCCCAGTTGGACGGTGCGCTCCTCCGGGTTGACGTTCAGGTATTGCGGGGGAGCGGCGGCGTCCAGGGCTTCCTCGATGACGGGGAGGTTGCGGCTCTTTTCCTTGACCGAAACCGTGTCTCCTATTGCGACAGTGTAGCCGGGCACGTTGACCCGACGCCCGTTTACCTGGATGTGCCCGTGGTTCACCAACTGGCGCGCTGCATAGATGGTGGGAGCCAGCCCGCTACGCAAGACGACGGCGTCCAGCCTGGTCTCTAACATCTGGATCAGGTTGTCAATGGTGTTGCCCTTTTTGCTCGAGGCGCGCTCGAAATAGTTACGCATCTGGCGCTCGTGAATGTTGTATTGCGCCTTTAGGCGCTGCTTCTCCAATAGCTGCTGTTTATAGTTTGACATGCGCGAGGCGCGCGCGCCCTGGGCCTGACCATGCTGACCAGGGGGGTAGGGGTGGCGCTCCATCACCTGCGCCGCTTTGGGCGTCAGGGGGATTCCCAGCCTGCGCGAAAGCTTGACTTTTGGTCCTGTATACTTCATGACCTCTCCTTCTCGATTATTCGAAACATCTTAACCGATGCTTGACGGCAAGTTTTTTTCGCAGTCCATGAACATAATGGCTCGATTATTATACTTTGTAACTATACAATGTCAACAACTCTCCTGATCGCGATGCTCGGCGCTCACCAATGCAGGTAGATGTGCACTTTTTGCACCAGCTCTTCCAGGCGACCGATGAGGCTGTCCATTTCGGGCGTGGTGGGCTGCATCTCGGCCATACGCGCCTTGGTCGTCTCGATTTTCTCTTCGAGCACCTGAATCATCCGCGTGGCTTCGGGGTTGACCTGCACAATCAACTCTTGAGCTTCTTCGGTAATCGGGAGTTGGATGGTATAGTCAAAGACTACCTCGATGGCGACGGTCAGGGGCAGGGCCAACACTAGTCCCAGCAGCCCGAACGACTCGCCCAGGGCCACGCTGACCAGGATAAGCAGGATCGGGCTGTATGATTCGCAGCATCCCAGCCGTGGCCTCAATAACACCTGCAACAGCTTTAAAATGGCGGCGGTATAGAGGGCCGCTGCAATGCCCCAGCCGACTCCGAGCGCCATGCCCGCGATCAGTGGGGGGATCATGGCGAGCAGGATGCCCAGGTAGGGAATGAGGCGGGCGAACGCTGCGAACAGCGCCAGCAGTATGACATAATCCAGTGGCATGATCCAATAGCCCAGCCAGAGCAGGACACCTGCTACAACGCTCAAAATGACTTCGCTGCGAACGTATGCCCCGATCTGGTTCTCCATAGCCCGCCAGATGCGGCGTGCCTGGGTGCGGCGCGTGCCCGATAGCAGTGAGAGCCAGATGCGCTCAAAATGTACGTGGTACAGGCTCCAATAGGCGCTCAGGACGACCACGATCAGCAGCGCGCCTATCCAGTCGGCTACCCGCGCTGTGAATGCCAGCGTAGCGGATAACACGCCAAGCCCCCCTTCGCCCTGCAACGCGGCGAACAGGTCATCTGTTGGGGGCAACTGCTGGGCGATTGTCTGCAAAAAAGGGGCCTGGCCTGCCAGCCACGCCTCACGGGTCTGCGTGTAAAAGGCCATCAGGTCGTTGGCGGCCTGGTTGATGTTAATGAGCACTGGCTCCGCCGCGAGAATCGTCAGCCCTCCCGTGATGACGACGAGGGGCGTATAGGTGAGCAGCAGGGCCGACACGCGGGAGAAACGACGCGCCACAAACGCGCCCACCGCCGGGCGGACGGCTGCCGCGACTGCCAGCGACAGCAGAAACAGGATCAGCGCGTCGGCGACTTGCCACAGGGCCACCACACTGACCAGTGTCATCAAGATGATAACCGCATAGCGGGCTACCTGTCTCATGTTCAATCGTGCCCGTGCTCCTGCGCTTGCTCGGCCTCGGCGAGCAATTGGTCAATCTCTTCGGCGATGGCTTCGATGGCGTCTTGAATCTCGACCATGTCCCTGCCGTTCTCCCCTGGCTGAAGCCAATCCTGCTTGTGTGCGTCGCGGGCCAATTCCTGGGCCTCGTAACGCAACACGCCGACATAGTCGCCCCCGGCCCCTTGCTGCTGTTCCGGCTCGTCCTCTGTAAAGACAAAGCGGTCGAACAGCAGTTGGATGATGGCCGCCAGGGGCACCGCCAGCAGCGCGCCAGCCAGCCCAAACAGCGAGCCAAAGGCTGCCAGGGCGACCAGCGTGACCACCGGGTTTACGCCCACCGTCTTGCGCATGATCCGGGGCACCAGCGTGGTGTTCTCGAATGCCTGAATGGCTAGCGTGGCGACGATTACCCAGACGAACCGGGTGGGGTCTACGGTCAAGGCCACGGCCAGGGCGGGCAACGCGCCGACTGCTGGCCCAATGACGGGAACCAACTCTAGCAGCCCGGCAAACAACGCCAGTACCAGCGCATAGGGCAGGCCAATCAGGACATAAGCGATCAACGCCAGCAGGGCGATGGACAGCATCAGCAGGGCCTCCGCCCGCACATACCCTCCCACCCTGACCTCGATTTCCGGGATCAGCTCGCGTATGCTGTCTCGCTGCTCCGTCGGGACGAACAGCAGGGCATACTGGACGATGCGCCCGCCCTCCAGTGTCCAGAAAAAGGCCAGGGCAAACGTCGCGATGGTGATCAGAATGCCCCAGCCCAGTGTGCGCGCATAGGCCACCGACTGGGACAGCGTTGCCAGCCTTTGCGCCTGGTCTGGCTGCACGAGCGATTCGATAGGTAGCTGGGGAGGGAGTTCCGCGGCCAGGCGGCGCAGGAAATCGCTTTCTGAATTGAGCAAGAATTGGCGCAGTTCCTCGTACCAGATCGGCAACTGGCTGACCAGCGCGGCGGTCTGGGTGACGATCCTGGGAACGACCAGCAGCACAAACCCGACGAAAACGATGAACAGCGCGACATAAATGAGGATGATCCCCGTTGCGCGGGAGATGCCCCTGGTACGCAGCCAGACGACGCCGGGACGGATGGCGATGCTGAGTAATAGGGCTAGGAAAAAGGTGAGAATGACCACGCGAAGGTGATAGGCG
>JAAYXX010000318.1 GCA_012515695.1 Chloroflexota bacterium | reverse complement strand
TCGCGCACGGGCAGGTGGGCCTGGTTATAGTCGTACTGGCCAAAGCGATAGCTGGCTGGGGTTTCGCCGCGCTCCTGGGCCTCGATATCATAGTAATAGGGCTGGCGGCCCCGCTCCTCGATAAAGAACCGGGCCAGTTCCAGATAGCGCCGCTCGTTAGTGGCCCGATAGAGCTTGATCAGGGCCAGCTCGATCTCTTCGTGGCCGGGGTAGCCTCGCTTCTGGCCCGGCTGCGGGCCGAATGTCCGGTCAATGTGGTCCGCATACTTGCAGAGGACGTCTAGCAGCGTGCGCTTGCCCGTCGCGCGGTAGTGGGCCACAGCAGCTTCCATCAGGTGACCCGCGCAATACAACTCGTGCATATCGCGCAGGTTGGTCCAGCGCTTCTCCGGCTCGACCACAATGTAATAGCTGTTCAGGTAGCCATCGGGTTGCTGGGCAGCGGCAATCAGGTCAATGACGCCGTCCACCAGGGCTTCCAACTGCGGGTCGGGGTGGGTGGACAGGCTATAAGCAGCGCCCTCGATCCACTTGGCGACGTCCGAATCCCAGAACTGGTGCGGCTTGTTGGGCTGGCCGGGCTGCCAGTCTAGCCGCCAGACGTCAATGCGGCCTGTTTTCTTGCTCTGCTCGTACTCGATGGGCAGGGTGACGGCGCGGTTGGTCTCTTGGCGCGGCCCCCAGAAAGCTTTGCCCAGTCTGACTTGAGTAAGGGATACGGGTTGCAGGCGTTTAATTGTCTTGGCTGCCATGACCACCTCCGAGGATGCGGGGTTTGGATGTGCGCCGTCTATTGTACGTGCGAGCGCGGGGGCTGTCCAATAGGCTGGGAGAGAGGGGGCATCCAATATTGGGGGATGGGGCGGTTGAAACCGCAGCAACCTCTGCCAAGTCGCCCTTCGGCGACTACAGATCAGCCCACGAAGGTGGGCGCGCCAGCAAGCTGGCGATTGCAATGGTTGCCGCGGTTTCAACCGCCTATTGGCGCGTGGCCTTGATATGCCCATAGCTGGCCCACTCGTATACCCTTTAGTTGTTTACACCCACTTTTTGTTGTGCTAGAATAGCCTGGTATAACGTCCCGGTAAGGCTCCGGTATTCAAAAGGCATAGGGTGGAGGGTTATAAATGAATAAAAAGACGATTCGCGACGTCGACTGGGCAGGCAAGCGGGCGCTGGTCCGTTGTGACTTTAACGTGCCCCTGGACGACAACTTGAACATTACCGACGATATTCGCATCCGCGAGGCCATCCCGACGATTCAATACCTCATTGATCACGGCGCGGCGGTGGTGCTGTGTTCCCACCTGGGCCGCCCCAAGGGCAAGGTGGTTGAGAGCATGCGCCTGACGCCGGTGGCCGAGCGCCTGCGTGAGCTGTTGAACAGGCCCGTGAAAAAGCTCGACGCTGCTATTGGCCCGGAAGTGCAGGCCGCCGTAGCCGCAATGGGGCCTGGCGATGTGATTTTGTTGGAGAACCTGCGCTTTTACCCCGGTGAGGAAAAGAACGACCCGGCGATGGCCAAGGAACTCGCCAGCCTGGCGGACGTCTGGGTGAATGATGCGTTCGGCACGGCCCACCGCGCCCACGCCTCGACCGCAGGTGTGGCGGATTATCTGCCCGGTGTGGCTGGCTTCCTCATGGAAAAAGAGATCGAGTTCTTGGGCAAGGCGGTGGAAAATCCCGAGCACCCGTATGTGGCTATTCTGGGCGGGGCCAAGATTTCCGACAAGATCGCAGTGATCGAGAGCCTGCTCGACAAGGCGGATACATTGCTGATCGGCGGCGGCATGGCGAACACGTTCCTCAAGGCCAAGGGTTATGAGATGGGCGACTCGCTGGTCGAGGAGAGCAGCGTCGAGACCGCTCGCGGGCTGCTGCAAAAGGGCGCGAACAAGCTGATCCTGCCGGTGGACGTGGTGGTTGCTGACGCCTTCTCGGTGGACGCCAACAAAAAGACCGTCGCTGCGGACGAGGTTCCGGCGGGCTGGCGCGTGCTGGACATTGGCCCCAAGACGGTAGAGTTGTTCTCGGACAAGGTGCAAAACGCCGCGATGGTGGTTTGGAACGGTCCAATGGGCGTCTTTGAGATGGCTCCCTTTGCCGAGGGCACCTTTGCCATCGCCAAGGCCGTGGCCGCTTCGGACGCTACCAGCATCATCGGCGGCGGCGATTCGGCGGCGGCGGTGGAACAGTCGGGCGTGGCCGACCAGATCACGCACATTTCCACAGGCGGCGGGGCCTCGCTCGAGTTCCTGGAGGGCAAGGAACTGCCGGGCATTGCCGTATTGGGTGACAAATAGCAGAGAATCGAGCCTGCCCCTGGGGGTAGGCTCGCTACCAAGGAAACGGGTATGGTGACCAGAATCAGGCGTATCGGAGTATTGACGAGCGGGGGAGATAGCCCTGGGTTCAACCCCTGCGTGCGCGCTGTCGTGCGCATGGCCCTGTATTACGGTTGGGAACCCTGGGGCATTCGTCGAGGCTACGAGGGGTTGCTCGATGGCGAACTCGGTCCCCTCACCAGCCGCTCGGTGAGCAACATTATCGGTCGTGGCGGGACCATGCTGGGAGCCTCACGCAGCGAGGCTTTTCAGACGCCCTACGGTCAGCGCGAGGCGCTGCGCAACCTGAACGAGCGAGGAATTGACGCTCTGATCGTCATTGGCGGCGATGGCAGCTTGCGCGGCGCTGAGGCAATTGACGGGGCGGGCATTCCCACCATTGGCATACCCGGTACCATCGAGAACGATATCTGTGGCACGGATGTGTCTATTGGCGTGGATACGGCGCTCAACACCGCTCTGGATGCGATGGACCGTATCAAGGATACGGCTTCCTCGCACCAACAGGCTTTTTTGGTCGAGATGATGGGCGAGAAGTCGGGCTATCTGACCTTGATGGCGGGAATCGCCGGAGGGGCCGAGATGGTTTGTATTCCAGAGATGCCCTTTACGCTGGAGGATGTGGCGCGAGAGGTAGCGGACTCGTATGTTCGCGGTAAAAAGCACTGCATCATCACAGTGGCGGAGGGTGCGCGGCCCCGCACGACGGAAATCGCTGAATACCTCCAGGATCGCCAGAAGGAAACGGGGTTTGGCGTGCGCCTCAGCATTCTGGGGCATATCCAGCGCGGCGGCGCGCCATCGGCCTTTGACCGCTTTCTGGGCACGAGGCTGGGCGCAGCGGCTGTGGAGCATCTGCACGCAGGCCAGCGGGGGGTGATGGTGGGCATGGTGGAAGATGAAATCGTCACTACTCCCCTGGCGGAAGCGACGGCTTGCACGCGCTCGCTGGAAGAAGAGTATTTCGAGTTAGCCAGGATGCTGGCCCGCTAACACTGGCGAGCAGCCCTCAAAAAGACGAACAAGCCGAGCTTCTCGACGTACTCCAGAAAGCTCGGCTTGTGTGCTTTTGGGCCTATTGCTCGCGTTGCGCCTGGGCCGCCACAGCCGCCGCCGCCTTGGCCGCGGCCTCTGCGTCCCCCAGATAGTAGTGGCGGATGGGCTTCAGGTCGTCATCCAGCTCGTATACCAGGGGGATGCCGGTGGGGATGTTCAGGTTGGGAATGTCTGCGTCCGAGATGTTGTCCAGGTACTTGACCAGGGCGCGCAGGCTGTTCCCGTGCGCGGCAATGATTACGCGCTTGCCCGAGCGAACTACTGGCGCGATGGTTTCATGCCAGTAGGGGAGCATGCGCGCCACGGTGTCCTTCAGCGACTCGGTGCGCGGCAACTCGGCGTCGGTCAGATCGGCATAGCGCCGATCGTGGCCCGGAAAACGCTCGTCATCCTCGCTCAAGGGAGGGGGGGGCGTGTCATAGCTGCGGCGCCAGATGTGTACCTGCTCCGCGCTGTGACGTTTGGCTGTCTCGGCTTTGTTCAGCCCTTGCAGCGCCCCGTAATGGCGTTCGTTCAGCCGCCAGGAACGATAGACCGGAATCCACATCAGGTCCATCTCTTCCAGAATCACCCAGAGGG
>JAAYXX010000317.1 GCA_012515695.1 Chloroflexota bacterium | reverse complement strand
TACGAGATGGCACGGCGGGTTACCTAAGTAAATAGTAAATCTCCATCAACGGGTTTTCTCTTTCCGCAGCCTGGGAATTCATTCCTCGGCATATATGCCGCTGGCTGGGCCGAGCGAGCAGTAGCAAGGCCAGCGCTGCCTCGGTTACCGAGCTATTTTGTTAAAACTCCTCAACTGCCTATAGGCGTTTCCTCAGACAAAAAGTGGGCGTGGGTGATCCGTAGGGCCAACGGTGACGGCCTTTTGCAACAGGAGAGCGCAAGAGATGGACGTACTCATTCGCGACGCAACGCTGGACGATGCCGCCGATTTGCAGGCGTACTGTTTGCCCATGAACAGCGTGGAGCAGGTGCGCGATGGCATTCGCGAGTGCCTGACCGCACCCCCCGAGGCGCAGCGGCTCTATCTGGTGGCCGAGGTGGACGGGCACGCAGTGGGGCAGGTCGTTCTGATATGGAACGAACACGCCTTGCGCGCACACCGGGTGGAGGTGGCGGGGTTGGTCGTTGCCCGACAATACACGCGGCGCGGGATTGCCCGCCGCCTGGTGGAAGCATGTCGGGCGCGGGCCGCTGCGCGGGGTATCGCCATGCTAGAGGTCGCGGCGCGGGGCGGCGAGCCGGCCGAGGAGGTATATCGGCGATTGGGTTTCATCGAGTGGGGCCACCTGCCCGGCGGCCTGCGGGAGCCGTGGGGCGAGCAGCGCGTCTACGACGAGGTGCGGTTCTATATGCGGGTGGCTGGCTGAGGTGGCAACCCGTCGCCCCAGCCAGCGCCCTTCTTACTCCAACATTCCCACCACCGCCGCCAGCCGCCGGAGCGTGGCGGGCTGGCCCAGGCAGGCCAGCGTGTCGAACAGCGGCGGGGTAGCTTCTCGCCCGCTGACGGCAATGCGCAGCGGCATGAGCAGTTCGGCGCGTTTCCAGCCCAGGCGGGCGGTTTCGGCATCCAGCACCTGCTCCAGGTGTTCCGCCGACCAGCCGTCTGCCTCGATGCCGCGCAGGGCCGCCAGCGCGCTCGCCAACGCCGCGCCCAACTCGGCGGGAGAGTGTTTGCGGGCGAAACGGTTGGCGCGCAGCAATTCCAGGCACGCTCCGGGGTCTGGCTCTCGGAAAAAGAACTCGAGCGAGGCGGGCGCGTCGGCCAGCGTCTTGAGCCGCTCCTGTTCCAGGGCCACGATGCGGGTCAGCCACGCCATCCCGGCGGCATCCGATGGCGGGGAGGCCAGCAGCCCCGCCCGCTCCAGGAACGGCACGACCCGCCGGGTCAACTCTGCCACGTCAAGCTGGCGAATATAGTACCCGTTGAGCCATTCCAGCTTGTTTCGGTCATAGATGGCGTTCGATTTGCTACAACGTTCCAGCGAAAAGCTATCTATCAGGTCATCGAGCGAGAATATCTCTTGCTCTGTCCCCGGACTCCACCCACTGAGCGCCAGGTGATTGACCATTGCCTCCGGCGTGTAGCCCATGTCGCGGAACTCGCCGATGAACACTGCCCCCGTGCGCTTGCTGATCTTGGAGCGGTCGGGATTGAGCAGCAGGCCAAAATGCGCAAAAGCGGGCGGCTCGTACCCCAGCGCCCCGTAAAGCTGAAGCTGCGCGAAGGTGTTGGCGATATGCTCCGCGCTGCGCAGTACGTGGGTGATGCGCATGACCTGCTCGTTCACCACCGTCGCCAGGTTGTAGGTGGGCATACCGTTGGGTCGCAGGATGATCGGGTCGCCCAGCAGCGCAGCGTCCTGCTCGATAGGCCCCTGCACCATGTCCACATAGGTCATTGGCCCCGGCTCGATGGTCAGGCGGACGGTGGCCCGCTCCCCCGCTCGCAGCCGCTCTTGGACCTGCGCGGGGGACAGATAGCGGCACTTGCCGCTATACTGATAGGGCCTGCCCTCCGCACGGGCGCGGCGGCGCTCGTCTGCCAGCTCGTCGGGCGAGCAGAAGCAATAGTAGGCGCGCCCTCGCTCCAACAGCGTTTGCACGGCGGCGTGGTATAGCTCCTGCCGCTCAGACTGGCGATAGGGGCCGAACGCCCCGCCGATGTCTGGCCCCTCGTCCCACTGCAACCCCAGCCAGCGCAACCCTTCCAGCACGCCTCGCTCCGATTCTTCCGTGGAGCGTTTGACGTCGGTGTCGTCAATACGCAGCACAAAGGCTCCCCCCCGCTGGCGCGCATACAGCAGGTTATATAGGGCGTTGCGCGCTGTGCCCACGTGGCAATTGCCTGTGGGGCTGGGCGCGATCCGCACGCGGACCGGCCTACCATCCTCTAGATCGTTCATGCCATTTTCCTCCATAGAAAAAAAGAGGGAGCTGGCGCAGTATCTCGCGCAGCTCCCTCTTGGGTGGCAGTTGAGTGATCTAATAGATCACGGGCTTGCTCGGCCAGGTCCAGGGATGGCTGCACGCGCCAGCGATTCACGCTGCTGCTGCTGCTGTTGCTGTTCCTGCTGGACCTGAATCTGGGTGTTTATCGGGCAGGCGAAAACGCCCGCCGCCTTTGGCGTCGCCAAGGGTGTAGGCTGGTAGGCGTTTCGGTTGATGCGCCGGTATCCGGCGTTCATTTCTGCCCCGCTAAACACGCGCAATAGCTCCCTATGGGTGATAACCCTTACTATGTTTGAATGTACGGCAACCAGGGGCGTTTGTCAAGCGTGATATACAACTCACTTGGGCTTGCGGGCCTGGCGGGCGTGGGCTTCTGCCAGGAGGTTCGCCAGGGGTCGACTGCCCGGAACCAGCACGTTCAGCAATTCCAGGTCGCGAATGACCTCGGGCAGCGCCTCGTAATCGTGCTGCACCAGATGGTGATATTGTTCCACCGCCCCGCTGATGTCGCGCATATCGCGCAACTGGCGGGCCAGCTTGAGCCGCGCCCCATAGTCGTTGGGGTGCTTTGCCAGGTAGCGATACTGGATGTCAACCAGCGACAGGTCTCGCTCGTTCTCGTCCGGGTCGCCAAACAGCGGCTCGTCGTCTTCTTCTGGCGTAGGCTCGCCCGCAGCCACGACGGTGGCCGCCTGCTCGATTGGGGCGATTCCCTCGCTATCTGGCCTGGCCTCTTGGGGCTGGGCCTCGGCCTCTGCCACACCAGCAGTCAGTTGGCCCTCTATGGTAATATCCTCTACGATACCCTCTTCGTCGTCCACCAGATAGGGGATGGCGATTGGCGGGGCGTCCTCTTCGCGGAAGGGGAGCCGGGGCGTGCGCGGCGGCAGGGGAGAGCGGGAGCCAAACAAAGCCTGAGCGGTAGCGTTCTCTGGATCGAGCATTTGTGCGCGCTGCAAAAGCACGCGGGCCTCCTCGTCCTTTTCGGTGTGCAGCCAGACCTGGCCCAGGATCAGGTTCGCCTTCAGGCAGTTGGGAATATCCGCCAGGACGTGCTGGGCGACTGTCGCCGCTTCCTGGTATTGCCCATCTTGCCAGAGCGCTTCGGCCAGCGCAACCCGCAGGTCGTACCGCTGCGGGTGCGTGCGGATCAACTCGCGCAGCTCGCCGATGGCTTTGGGGTACAACTGGCCGCGCATATACAGGCGCGCCAACGCCCCGCCGGTCATATGAAGGCGGGGGGCGGCGGCCATGCCGCGCTCGGTGCGGAGGCGGATCAACTCGCGGCGCACCTCGCGGTTGCCCGGCGAGAGTTCCAGGGCGCGCTCCAACTGCCATAGCGCCTCTTCGTACAGGCCGCGCTCCTCGAAAATAGTAGCCAGGCTGGCGTAGGCCAGGGCATTCTCCGGGTCGGCGCTCAACACGCGCCGAAAGATGCTGGCCGCTTCTTCATATTGCCCCGCTTGCAGGTACGCCTGGGCAAGAATGCTATAGGTTTCCACATGTTGGGAAAAGGTTTCTAGAATGCGTCGGCAGGTGGTCATGGCCGCAGCCGGATCTCCCGCGCGCAGGAGGCGCAGCGCTTCGTCACATTGCGCCCGTAAAGTAAGATCGACCATTGCCTCCTCCAGGTGTGCGAGGTCGTAGCCTACGTGAGTATGGGCCTATTATGCGCGCACTCGGCGAGGGTGTCAATGGATAAGGACAGAGGGGGCGGCGTATCGTCTGATGCGCCGCATCGTCTGATGCGCTGCATCGTCTGATGCGCTGCATCGGGGAATGGGGGGCGTTCATAGGAAAAAAACAGGTCGTAACGGCAGACCGCGGTCTGCCGTTACGACCTGCTCTAGTCAGCGTCTAGAAATAGACCACGGCCCCATACCCCACGAAATCGGTGGGGCGGCCCATCGGCATGACCTCGTGGCTGGTGGTATAGTGCAGCAGAACGCCCTCCGTCGCGCCTCTTGCCGCCGCAAAGGCGATGGTGGCAGCGATGGCCCCGGCCCCGCAGGCGTTATGATGGGCGTGGGCTTCTTCCAGCACATCTTCGGGCAACATGCGCGTAGCCAGATCCAGCACGCGGGCGTCGTTCTGCTTGGCCCACTCTAGGCCCGGCTCGCCTACCCCGGCGGGCGCAAGCCCATACTGCGGGCCGTAGTGCGTCAGGTCGCTACTGCCCAGCGCCACGACCCGCCGATCAAGCTCTTGCACAACGCGGGCCACCGTTTGCCCCAAGGTAACCGCCGACGGCAGGGGCGGGGTGGAAATGGGGAGAATGCACGCATCGGGGAACAGGTACTTGATAAAGGGCAGCTGCACCTCGATGGAGTGTTCCCCGGCATGGGCCTCCGGCCTATCGAGCAGCCCGCTGTTCGTCTGACGCAGCTTGTCCGCCAGCTCTTCGTCAATCAACAGCTCGCCGAGGGGTGTGCGCCACGCCCCAGAGCCGTACATGCTGGGCCGGTCCACGCCCCAACTATGCACCGCGCCAAACAAGACGACAGTCTCCGGCGCTTCTTGCGCGCCCAACGCCGCCAGGACGCGCCCCGCCGTGGGGGCGGAAAACGTCCACCCCGCATGTGGCACCAGCCCCCCCTGGATGTATCGCTCAGCAACGAAAGGCTTGGCCTGGCGCAGGTACTTTTCGACTTCCTCACGACAGGCCCGTTCCTGGGCTGGATAAAACCTCCCCGCTACTACGGGATTTCGCACAGGCATGATAACCCTCCATTTGGGCAGTTCGACCAGACCGACTGCCCTTTTTCCTGCTATCCGTGGAGTTGCACGCCGATGAAGGTTAGCGCCAGGAGCAACAACGTAACGACGATGATCATTCCCCAAGCCCGCGCCGGGCGGTGGCGGTCCACAACACGATAGGGGTTGAATGGATCATTTTGCAAGGCCACAGTATAGTTGGGGCACAACGCCCACCCCAACAGCAGGCCGCCTATCAGCCCGCCGATGTGACCCAGGTTGTCAATACCCACGGCCATAAAGCCGAAAACCAGGTTGTACCCGGCTACGACCAGGGCGCTGGTCAGCCGGCTCTTGCCCCAATTCCCAAAGCGACGGCGATAGATGGCGAAATAAGCGATCATCGCCCCGATCAGCCCGAAAATGGCTCCCGATGCCCCGGCAGACAGGGCGTCGTTCCCCAGGAAACTGAGCACGCTCCCGAACAGGCCCGACAGCAGATACAGCGCCAGAAACCGCGCCCGGCCAAAACGGGTCTCGATCTCTAGCCCCAGGTTGAACAAGGCCCACGCGTTAAAGATCAGGTGCATGAGGCCGATATGGACAAAGCAGGCGGTGAGCAGCCGCCAATACTGGCCCGCCACGATCAGCGGGTTGTACTTGGCCCCAAAGCGGATCAGCACTAGCGGGTTCTCCGAGCCGCCCGCAAAGGTCATCAACAGCCAGACGGCGATATTGATGCCCAGCAGGACATAGGTCCACAGCGGGCGGTGGGCGGGCAGGGGCAGCGCGATGTTTGTTGGAGCGCGAGGCGGTATGGGATAGGGCGATGGTTGTCGGGCCTCATTCAAGTCGTTCACAACGCGCCTACAACTTGACCGGCTCGCGATGGATGCGGCACTTTTCCGTTTCCATGATAGCCACTACCTTTTTGACCGTTTCGTCCAGGCAACCTTCCTGGTTCACGATCACATAGTCAAACTCGCGCATGCGCTCCATCTCGGATAGCGCCATTTCTACCCGCTCTCGGCGTTGCTCTGGCGAATCCCCTGGCCGCCGGTGTAGCCGGTGTAGCAGAGCATCCAACGAAGGAGGGGCCAAAAAGATGCCGAGCGCCTGGGGCACCTGGGCGCGGACGGTGGCAGCGCCCTGGACATCCAGCCGCATCATTACATCAGAGCCGGTGTGCAACGCCTGGCGGATGTGGCTGCGCTCCACGCCCTTGTATTGCCCATACACGATGGCGTGTTCAAACATCTCGCCTTCTGCCACCATCGCTTCAAACTCGGCGGTAGAGACAAAGTGGTAATCCACGCCATCTACCTCACCGGGGCGCGGCGGACGGTCTGTAGTGGTCACGACAAAGTGAAAAGGGTATTGCAGTTCGAGCATGCGCCGAATGACGCTATCTTTGCCCACGCCCGAAGGCCCCGAGATCACCACCAACAAAGGATCGGGGTGCAAATATCGCTCCAGCGACGAGAATACCTCTTGGGCGTGAGGCATTACGAGTGGCTTGATATGGTTGTTCAATCAAATCCTCTTAATCTAGCTCTGCACAAGGCGATCAATTGCACGCAGCGGGTCAGTTGCGCTGGTGTGCTAGTATTTGACCAACCGCTCGACATCCAGAACGAAAATTACCGCGCCCCCCACCTGCACTTCCACCGGATTGGGCATATACAGCTCTCCGGGTTCCATCACCGGCGGGAGAGGGTTGACATACTGAGTGCGGGTGTGGCAATTGCGCTTGATGATGTCGAGAACGCTCGAGACGTTCATCTCATCGGTCCCGACCAGAATGGTGGCGTTGCCCTCGCGCAGAAAGCCACCAGTCGTGCTGATCCTGGTCGAGGAGAAGCCGCCTTCGCGCAACGCTGACATCAACTGGTCGGCGTCGTCGCTGTGGACGATGCTAATAATCAACTTCATAGACATGGTGCGTTGGGCTCCCTTCTCCCAATGATATAAGCTGTCACCAAGATGTGTGTAACGCTTCCACGCGTTCACGAATGGTTGTGTGAATCGTTTCGATGGGCTGGGTAGCGTCAATGACCAGCCAGCGTTCAGGGTCCTGCCGGGCCATCTGCAAGTATCCGTCTCGCACTCGCCGATGAAAGGCCAGGTCTTGCTGATCCATGCGGGTCCACTCGCCCCGGCCCTCTTGTTGATCGCGATGTTTGCGTCGCAGGCCCGCCTGGACGTCCAGATCCAGGTAGATGATCAGGTCGGGGCGTAGCCCCCCGGTAGCAAACTCGGTGATCATCTCGAGTGCGCGCCTATCCAGGCCGCGCCCATATCCTTGATAGGCGATGGTTGATTCGGCGTACCGATCCGAGAGGACGATAGCGCCCCGTTCCAGGGCGGGACGCACCACCTCTCCAACATGCTGGGCGCGCGAAGCGGAATAGAGCAAGACTTCCGCTTCGGGCAACATGGCCGTATTGCCCAGATCGTGCAACACGGCGCGGATTTGCTCCCCGATGGGGGTGCCGCCAGGTTCGCGGGTACAGATCAC
The DNA here is from genome assembly GCA_012515695.1 of Chloroflexota bacterium. GTDB lineage: Bacteria > Chloroflexota > Anaerolineae > UBA1429 > UBA1429 > JAAYXX01. The sequence goes on along the minus strand of JAAYXX010000317.1, from coordinate 370 downwards.
CTCCCTGCTCTGGCGGCCTTTGTTCTGCAAATACTGGTACAATAGTTGAATTTGGGTTGTTTTCCCGCTGCCTTCCGGGCCTTCAAAAGTTACAAAGAATGCCAAAGTGCCTCTTTGCTAGCTGCCATAGATGGTGACACGTCGGTGTGGTTCGGTCCCCGAACTGCGCGAGAGCAGGTTCGCCTCGCGGGCCATCTCGTGCTGCATACGGCGGATGGCTGGCTCCTGGGGGTTCAGCTGCACGGCGTGCGATTGCCCGGCCATGATTCGCTCGACGGCCCGGCGGGTTTCCTCCATAGCGGCTTCCGTAGTGTTGTCCGAGCCTTGGCCCAAGCCAAAGATCTCGGCCAGATAGTTTTCCATCTGGGTA
>JAAYXX010000316.1 GCA_012515695.1 Chloroflexota bacterium | reverse complement strand
GGGGCATTGCCCACAGCTTCCATGACCGGCCCGTACGTGCGACCCAGCAGCAGCACATAGGAACCATCCAGGCCCGGTGTAACGCTGGCCCCCCCGCCAAAGAAAGAGACAACCGTGTTATAGATCAGGCCGGGGATGGTAGTAATAGCCACGGGTGTGCCCTGGCTGCCGCTCTCGCCGCCCACCAACCGGACAGCGACCACAAGGGCGATCCCTGCAAGCAGGGCAACTATGCGCCCAACAGTGGGCCGCATGTCCCCGTGCAGACGTAACACAGCGGGAATAGTACCTACCACCAGGCCCATGAAAAAGAACTGGGTGACTGCGGGGAAACCCTCCAGCAGAACGGTGATCAGTTTCGCCAGCACCACGGTTCCAATCGCCATACCGACGCCAACTGGCACGAGAAAGCCGAGGTATTGCTTCCAGTTCTCCCGCTTGATGAACAGGTTTCCAACAGACTCCACAAAGCGCCCATAGATGCCCAGCAGAATCAGCATCATCGCGCCGCCTAACCCTGGCACAACATGCGTGACACCGTAAGCCATGCCCTTCAGGACGAGAATCAAGTATTTGATCATTTTCCCTCGCAGTTCGTTCTCCGTTACAGCGTGCAGAGTATAGTATAACTCGGCCAGATAGACAACTGGCAGAGCCAGGCCCCCGCGCATCACCCTTTGTCTGCAATACTCATTATTGCACGTTTCGACCTTGACGGGAGATGTGTTATAATTTACATATGGCAGATCGATTCTTTAGCCAACTGCATCTCTCTGATCGAGACATAGCCTTCTTGCAGAAGCTAGCCCTGGACATGCCGATTCTCTCAGATGTCTGCCGGGCGGACCTGCTGCTCTGTTGTCGCTTGGATAATTCCAGAGCCATCGTTGTGGCGCAGGCAATGCCACACTCAGTGGCCTCTGTATATGAGGAACAACGGACGGGCAGGGTGCTGGACGAGGTAGAGGATCGGAGTATTGTCCGCGCCTTTCACCGGCTGCCCAGCCCCAAGGCTGTCGAGACAGTCAATATCCGTGGCGCAATGGTAGCCCGGCAAATCTTGCCCGTGTGGAACAGCGACGGCCAGCTAATCGCCGTCCTGGCCAAGGATTCGTACTGGTTGGCCCATGAACGGCACTTGCGCCGCAAAAAGCCCTTCCAGCGAGCAGTGGCCCAGTTCTCGGCAATGACGCTCAGGGGCCTGTTGCAGAATGCTGAATCGCTGACGCCGTTTGGCGAGCACGACGGCATCATGTACGTGGGCGTGGACCGGCAAATCCGATACATGAGCGGGGTGGCCTCCAACCTGTACCGCAGTCTGGGCTATCGCGACAACCCGGTCGGGCGACGGATCTATGAGTTGGATACCGTCGACGCGGAACTCGTAGCCCAGGCCATCGCGGAACAGCGCTGTTACGAACAGCAGGATGTCCAGTATGGGCTGACGTGGACGCGCAAGGTCCTTCCAGTGAGCGTACCGGCTGGCCCCCTTGTCACTATCACAGGGGATTACTTTACCAGTCGAATGGATAGGCCAATGCGCCCCCAAGGCGTTTTGATATTGGTGCATGACGCCACCGAGACGTTGCAAAAGGAGCGTGAGCTGGAGAGCAAAATGTCTCTCCTGCGCGAGGTGCATCATCGGGTCAAGAACAACTTGCAGGTGATCGCCTCCATCATGCGTATGCAGGCCCGCAGAGCCAAGAACGAGGAGGCCAAGGCTCTGCTGGATGAAAGCGTGAACAGGGTCTTGAGCGTAGCAGTCGTCCACGAGTTCCTTTCGCAGAACGCCCAGGGAACCATCAACCTTCAGGAAGTGGCGCATCGCATCATTGGACAGTTGCAGCAGGGGTTGATTGATCCCCAAAAGCGCATTCGCCTGTCCCTGGAGGGGCCAACCATCTGGCTGCCCGCCGAGCGAGCAACCCAGTGCGCCCTGTTGATTAACGAACTCGTGCAAAACGCCATTGAACACGGGATGGCAAATCGAGACGAGGGCAACATTGTCGTAGAACTGGTAGACCGTGGCGAAGAGGTCAAGATCATCGTCAGCGACGATGGAGAGGGCTTGCCCATAGGGTTTGATCTGGCCACAGACGCGAACCTCGGACTCAATATCGTTCGTAGTATGGTCGAAAGGGATCTCAAAGGCCGTTTTCAGTTGCTCAGTGACGGCGGAACGCAAGCAATCGTAACATTTATAAAGTCCGTGATAGGAGGTAACTAGGTGGAACGTGTACGTGTAATCATTGCTGATGACGAGTCCGTGATCTGCATGGACCTGAAAGAGATGCTCAATAATCTGGGCTACCTAGTGGTCGGTGAAACGGGCGACGGACGCAGCGCGGTGAATCTGGCTCGCGAATTGCGGCCTGACGTAGTGCTTATGGATGTGAAAATGCCCGACATGGATGGCATTGAAGCAGCAAAAATCCTCACCGAGGAGCATATCGCCCCTGTCGTGCTGCTGACGGCCTTTAGCCAGCGTGATCTGGTCGAGCGGGCCAAGCAGGCCGGTGTCGTGGGCTATCTGGTCAAGCCGATTCAAGAGGCAGACCTGGCGCCAGCAATCGAGATCGCGCTGGCTCGCTTTGGCGAGTTCCGCGAGTTGGAAAAAGAAGTGGACAATCTCCAGGATCAGTTGGAAACCCGCAAGCTGGTAGATCGCGCCAAGGGCATCCTGATGGACTCCCAGGGGCTTACCGAGGCTGCCGCTTTCCGCCGCATCCAAAAGATGTCCATGAACACCCGCAAGTCGATGAAAGAGATCGCGCAGGCAATCATCCTGACCCACGAGGCGGGCGGCTGAGCGGCCAGGCAATTCTGCAACGCTCGACAAAAAAGGCGAGGCGGCACGGTCTTGACCGTGCAACCTCGCTTTCTTTTATTGGGTAAACGGCGGTGGTGCGCGCTGACCGGCCACATGAAGGCGCGGGGGCAGCGTCAGGAAGCCGCAGCCTCGTATTCCTCTCGCGTAATCAGCTTGCCACCTGTCACATCGGAAGAGACGATACTGTACTGGCTATCGAACCATATCTCGGCACGCATCAACTGGAAGCACTTGTTGTCCATTACTTCCTTGCTCAGCAGAAAAGTGCCAGGGCCATCCTCTCTGTTCAGGTCATTCCGCCGATCCGCTCTGATCCTCACGACAGAGCCGCACTTGTTGCAGCGAAAATAGAACCACAACCCGTAGGGGTCCCCATCCGCTGCCGTGCCTGCCTTGCCTGACCCCCCTAAAAGCTCCCGTAGCTTGTCGAGAAAGCCCATCAGTGTTCCCCCCTCATTGGTTAGTACATCGATGACCATGGCCCATTATACCATAATCGAAAACCTGCGTCGAGTGGGCCGGGCATAAGCGTGGGGCGCATCGCTCTTGACAACTCTGCATCCTCATGCTACAATGGCGGCACAGTTTGATAAGGGAAAAACGTTGACCGGGAAGAGTAGGTCGCGTGGCGAGGCTCAGAGAGTCGGAGCAAGGTGAGAGTCCGATGCCGACGGCGCGATTGAATGGACCCGCGAGTTGTACGCCGAAAGCCCCCTGGGGCGAGTAGTACGTACCGGGAACGCTGCCGTTATCAGAGCGCGGGATATCGGGCATTCAGCCTTGTCAGGCCAGAAAGCCCCGTATCTGACGAGAGAGGTGGCCAGCACATATACCCGTCTCCGACGGGTTTTTTTGTTCCTGTAACAATGGCCGCCTAAGGCGGGTGGCACCGCGGGGGTTCAACCCCTCGTCCCGCTGCTGATCCAGTCCAAGAAGACTGGACCCGCAGCGAGGCGAGGGGTTTTTTGTTCCACTTTTGTAATGGTGGGAGGTTATTGTGAGAGACGACACGCAAACGCTTACTGTCACCCAAAAGTTGTACCCTGTCTTGCGGGAGCTGCCCGCCGATGTGGATACCCCTATCACCATCTATCTCAAGCTGCGCGGCCTGGGGCCGTCTTTCCTGCTGGAAAGCGTGGAGGGAGGCGAACGAGTGGCCCGCTACTCGATGATCGGCACGCAGCCGCAAGCCATCCTCAAGTCATGGCGCAACCGCTACGTCTATGAAGCTGAAGGGCACTGGTCAGAGGGCACTCTGGAAGAAGGCGACGTGCTGGACCTGCTGCGCGCCCATATGCCGATGTACGAGGCGGCTGCCCTTGCCGGGCTGCCCCGCTTTACCGGCGGTGCTGTCGGCTATATGGGCTATGATCTCGTGCGCTCTTTTGAGCGCCTGCCAGCCGACAAACCCGACACCCTCAACCTGCCGGAGGCCGTGTTCCTGTTATGTGACCGCGTGGTGCTCTACGACCATGTCAAGCATCGCCTGCTGGTCATCGCGCACAGCCACTCCCCGGAAGCGGGCAGCGAACCCTACCGCGCCGCCGAAGCGGCCATCGACGAGATCGTCGCGCGGCTCAAGCGCCCCCTCCCGCCCAACACAAACGGCCCCACCCAGCCTCAGCCCTCGCCAGAAGAATGGCAGACCGCCTTCGACCAGCAAGCTTACGAGGCTGCCGTGACCAGAGCCAAGGAATACATAGCCGCCGGGGACATCTTTCAGGTGGTGCTTTCCCGCCGCTTTCACCGGCGCACGCACGCCCAACCCTTTGACATCTACCGCGCCCTGCGCCGGGTGAACCCTTCCCCCTATATGTTCTACCTGGAACTGGCCGACGGCCTGCGCCTGATCGGTTCCTCGCCGGAAGTACTGGTGCGCGTGGAAGACGGTATCGTAGAAACCCGGCCCCTGGCAGGCACGCGCCCCCGTGGCAGCGACCCCGCCCAAGACCGAAAGCTGGCCGATGAATTGCTGGCCGACCCCAAAGAGCGAGCCGAACACGTAATGCTGGTGGACCTGGCGCGCAACGATGTGGGCCGCGTCAGCACATACGGCACCGTCAGCGTTCCCGCGCTGATGGAGGTCGAGCGATACTCTCACGTTATGCACATCGTCTCCGATGTGCGCGGCCAACTGGCGCGTAACCGCAACGCCTTTGACGCGCTGCGGGCCTGCTTCCCCGCCGGGACAGTCTCCGGCGCTCCCAAGGTGCGCGCAATGGAGATCATCGAGAAACTGGAACCGGAGCGGCGCGGCCCCTACGCCGGGGCAGTGGGTTATTTCGGCTTCTCCGGCAATATGGACACCTGCATCACCATTCGCACCATCATCATGCAAGGCGACCGCGTTTTCCTGCAGGCGGGAGCCGGTATCGTGGCCGATTCTGACCCACGGCGCGAGTATGAGGAAACGGAAAACAAGCTGCGGGCACTATCTCAAGCCCTGATTCTGGCCGAGCAAGGCCGGTTATAAGAGGAGGTTCCCATGATCGTCGTCATTGATAACTATGACTCGTTCACCTATAACCTGGTGCAATACCTGGGCGAGTTGGGCGCCGAACCCTGGGTTTTCCGTAACGATCAGATCAACGTGGCCGAATTAGCCAGCATGCGCCCGTCTCACATCATCATCTCGCCCGGCCCTGGCTCGCCCGATAAGGACGCGGGGGTGTCCAACCGGATTATCCGGCACTTTCATGGCAATACCCCCATCCTGGGCGTCTGTCTCGGCCACCAATGCATCGGCCACGCGTTCGGCGGGCACGTGAGCCGCGCCCCGCGCCTGATGCACGGCAAGACTTCGCCCATCATCCATCAGGGCGGACGCCTTTTCGCCGGTCTCCCCTCCCCGTTCGAGGCGACCCGCTACCATTCGCTGATCGTCCAGGACCCCCTGCCCGAATCGCTACAAGCCATCGCCCGCACACCAGAGGGGGAAATCATGGCAATGCGCCATCGGCACGCCCCCACCTTTGGAGTGCAGTTCCACCCCGAGTCGGTGCTGACCGGCCACGGCAAAAGACTGCTCAAGAATTTCCTGTCTATGGATTGCGAGCATCACCTGGATGCTGACGCAGAAGGCGCGACTAGCCCGGCAGAAATCACCTTGCCGGAAGCTATCGAGCGGGCCTTGCTGGCAGAGCATCTGTCGGTGGATGAGGCCGAGGCCGTGATGTTGCGCATCATGGGCGGCGAGGCCACCCCGGCCCAGATCGGCGGCTACCTGGCCGCGCTGCGGGCCAAGGGCGAAACCACCGCCGAGATCACCGGCTTTGCGCGGGCCATGCGCCGCTTTGCAACCGCCGTCCGCCCCAGCCGCCGCCCGCTCATCGATACCTGCGGCACGGGCGGGGATCGGGCGGGCACGTTCAACGTCTCTACGACGGCGGCCCTGGTGGTGGCCGCGGCGGGCGTGGCCGTCGCCAAGCATGGCAACCGCTCCGTCTCCAGCAAGTCCGGCAGCGCGGACGTATTGCAAGCCCTTGGCGTCAAGCTCGACCTGCCTCCGGAGGTCATGGCCCGCTGCATTGACGAGGTCGGTTTCGGCTTTTTGTTCGCCCCCATGCTGCACCCGGCCATGAAGCACGCCATCGGGCCGCGCCGCGAGATGGGCGTTCGCACCGTGTTCAACATCCTGGGGCCGCTGACCAACCCTGCCGGGGCCACCATGCAGATCGTAGGCGTCTTTGATCGGGCGCTCATCGAGCCTCTCGCCAATGTGCTGCACGACCTGGGCGTGGAAGGGGCCTATGTGGTGAACAGCGCCGACGGCCTGGACGAGTTATCTGTCACCGGGCGCAACTATGTAGCGTGTTTGCGCGACGGGCACGTGTCTCGCTTTGAGCTGGACCCCGGCGACTATGGCCTGAGCATCGCGCCGCTGGCGAGCGTTCGCGGGGGCGATGCTACCGAGAACGCTCGCATCACCCGCGACATCCTGGCGGGAGAGCGCGGGGCGCGGCGGGATATGGTCCTGCTGAACGCGGGCGCTGCGCTGGTAGCCGCGAACGTGGCGACAGACCTGCACGAAGGCATCCAGCGGGCCGCCGAAGCCATAGATAGCGGGCGCGCCACTCAAGTGCTCGACAACCTGATCGCCTTTACCCAGGGGGTACCAGTCCCATGATCCTGGACGAGATCGTGGCGAATACCCGCCGGGAGTTGGCCCGGCGCAAAACCGAGCAACCCGCCGAGGCGCTGCGCGAGCAACTGGCCGGGCTGCCGCCCACGCTGGACCTATGCGCCGCCTTGCGACAGCCCGGGGTTTCCCTGGTGGCCGAGATCAAACGCGCCTCGCCGTCGCGGGGCGCAATGAACCTCGGCCTGCATCCGGCAGAGATGGCCTTGACCTATGCCTCCGCTGGGGCCTCGGCCATCTCGGTGCTCACCGAACAACAGCGCTTTCACGGCTCCCCCGCCGACCTGATCGCCGTGCGGGCAGCCCTCCGACAGGCAGGGAAAGCCTGCCCCTTGCTGAGAAAAGATTTCATCATAGATACCTACCAGCTACTAGAGGCGCGAGTCTGGGGCGCTGATGCAGTGCTGCTCATCGCCGCCGCGCTGGACGACGCGACGCTGTCCACGTTAGCGGATACGGCGCGGGCGCTGGGCCTGACCCCGTTGATCGAGGTACACAACCGCGTCGAACTAGAGCGCGTGCTGCCCCTGCACCCATCGCTGGTGGGCATCAACAACCGCAACCTGCACGACTTTACCGTGGATATGACCACCACGGCCACCCTTCGCCCATTGATCCCACCCCCTGCCCTGGTCATCTCGGAGAGCGGCATCCACACGCCGGAGCAGATGCGCGAGCTGGCCCGGCTGGGCGTCGACGCCGCCCTGATCGGTGAGGCGCTGGTGACTGCCCCCGACCCCGCCGCTACGCTGCAAGCCCTTTGCCTGGCTGGGAGCGCGCCATGACATACGTCAAGATTTGCGGCCTGACCAACCTGGAAGATGCCCGTCACGCTGCTCGCTGCGGGGCGGACCTGCTGGGGTTTATCTTTGTTGCTTCTAGCCCGCGTTATGTCGAGATAGAGCAAGCCAGGGCCATCATCGCCGCGCTGCGCGCCGAGGGGTGCCAGGCGTTCACGGTGGGCGTGTTCGCCGACCAGCCCGCGCCGGTTATCCGCGAGGCGGTCTCACGCTGTGGTCTGGATCGCGTGCAGCTTCACGGCCAGGAAACGCCAGAGGATTTCAGCGAGTTGGACGTCCCCGTCATTCGCGCCGCCCACGTGCGCGCACGCGTGCGCGCCCGCGTACCCTGGGAGGATTTGCTCGCCTGGCGGGCCTGGGCCTACCTGCTGGACGCCTACGATCCTCACAAACTGGGCGGCACCGGGCAGACCTGGCGCTGGGAGTTGCTGGGGGCCAGGCCGCTAGACGCCGAACGCATCCTCGTCGCGGGTGGCCTGACGCCAGATAACGTGGCCCAGGCCATCCGACAGGCCCGTCCCTGGGGCGTGGACGTTTCCTCCGGCGTCGAGGCAGCGCCCGGTCGCAAGGACCCGGCGCTAGTAGAACGCTTTATCTGCACTGTTAGAAAGGAATCCGAACGATGAATACGATTGGAGCGCACGTACAATTCGAGACTGGCCCCGACCAACGGGGTTACTTTGGCCCCTACGGTGGCCGTTATGTCCCCGAAACGTTGATGGCCCCACTGCTAGAGCTGGAAGCCGCCTACCAGGACGCCCGTCAGAACACTGCTTTTCAGCGCGAATTGGGCGACCTGCTGCGCGACTATGTAGGACGCCCGACGCCCCTCACCCACGCCAAGCGCCTGAGCCGTAGCCTGGGCGGAGCGCAGATCTGGCTCAAGCGCGAAGACCTGGCCCACACGGGCGCGCACAAGATCAATAATGCTCTGGGACAGGCCCTGCTCGCCCGGCGCATGGGCAAAACCCGCCTGATCGCCGAGACGGGCGCGGGACAGCACGGCGTGGCCTCGGCGACTGCCGCCGCGTTGCTGGGCATGGAGTGCGTGGTCTATATGGGGTGCGACGATATGGCCCGCCAGGCGCCCAACGTCCTGCGTATGCGCCTGCTCGGCGCCACCGTTGTGCCAGTAGACCAGGGCAGCCGCACGCTCAAAGATGCCATCAACGAAGCCCTGCGCGACTGGGCGCAAAACGTGCGCGACAGCTATTACCTGCTCGGTTCGGCCCTGGGGCCACACCCCTACCCCGCCATCGTGCGCGATTTGCAGAGCGTCATCGGGCGAGAGGCCCGCGCACAAGTGCTGGAGCAGGCCGGGCGGCTGCCCGACACGCTGATCGCCTGTGTGGGCGGCGGCTCGAACGCCATCGGCCTTTTCTACCCCTTCCTCGACGACCCGGTGCAGATGATCGGCGTGGAGGCGGGAGGCGAAGGAGTTGCCACCGGGCGACACGCGGCCCGCTTTGCAGACCCGGCGCGCGGGCAGATCGGCGTGCTGCATGGCGTCAAGACCTACGTCTTGCAGGACGAGCACGGCCAGATCGCCGGGACGCACTCGATTTCGGCGGGGCTAGATTATCCCTCGGTAGGGCCGGAACACGCCCTGCTGCACGACATCCAGCGCGCGCGCTATACCACCGTCACCGACGACCAGGCCCTACAAGCCTTTGAGGCGCTATCGCGCTACGAGGGGATTATTCCCGCCCTGGAATCGTCACACGCTGTCGCCCAAGCCCTGCGCATAGCTCCCACGCTGCCCCAGGATGCCCTGCTGCTGGTGAACCTGTCGGGGCGGGGAGACAAAGACCTGGCTACCATCGCCGCCCGCCAAGAGGGCGCTAAGGAGGCAAACGCATGAACACGCAACGCACGAATGGACACGGCGCGGCAGCCATCGAACGCGCCTTTGCCACCGCGCGCGACGAGGGGCGCAGCGCGCTGATCCCCTATATCCCGGTGGGCTACCCCTCGCCTGCCGCCACACGGGAGTTGGTTCCCGCCCTGCAAGCGGGCGGCGCTGACCTGATCGAGTTGGGCGTGCCCTTTTCCGACCCGGTAGCCGACGGGCCAACCATCCAGCGCGCCACCTATACCGCCCTGCAGGCCGGGGTAACGCCCGCAAGCTGCCTGGAGATAGCCGGAGAACTGCGCGCCCAAGGCGTCACTGTGCCTCTGGTGTTGATGGGATACTATAACCCCATCTTGCGCTATGGCCCGGAGCGATACGTCGCCGACTGTCGCCGACTGGGGGTAGATGGGTTGATTGTGCCCGACCTGCCCCTGGAAGAAGCGGCCCCGTTGCGCGCCGCCTGCCAGGCGGAGGGGCTGGGGTTGGTTCTCCTGGTCGCGCCGACCAGCGACGAGGCCCGTATCCGCCAGTTGGCCGCGGCCACCAGCGGGTTCCTGTACGTCGTCTCGCGGCTGGGGATTACCGGCGCAGGGCTGGCCCCCGGCGCGGAACTGGCCGAGCGGATGGGCATGATCCAGCGCCACGCCCGCACGCCCGTAGCGGTAGGCTTTGGCATCTCCGCCCCGGAGCAGGCGCGGGCCATCGCCCCCCACGCCGAAGGGATCATCGTAGGGAGCGCCATCGTCGAGCACGCACCTCAGGGCGCTGAGGCGCTGCGTGGGTTCATGGCTGCCCTGCGTGGGGCGGCCACGCGGCAATAAAAAAACAACCTCCCGCAGAAGATAGAGCCTTCTGCGGGAGGTTGTAGAATGCTTGCTGCCTATTCGTCCTTCTTGACCGGCAACTCGGTATTGCTGAGCAGTTCGATCACCTTGACCACCGCCGAGTGGTCCAGATCGCCCCACCCGTTGGCGACCATAGAGGTGAACAGCTCATGCGCCAGCGCCGACGCGGGCAGGGTGGCCCCAAACGCCCGCGCAGTCTCGCGGATAATGTTCAGGTCCTTGTAATGGAACCGGCTGCGGAAGCCGGGGGCATAGTCGCCCTTGACGATGCGCGGGCCGCGCACGTCCATCACGCGGGTCTGGGCATAGCCGCCACTCAGCACCTTGATGATGATCTCCGGCTCGACGCCCGCCTTGGCCCCCAACACCAGCGCCTCCGCCATGCCGATAAAGTTCAGCGCCACCTGAATCTGGTTGCAGGCCTTGACCACCTGGCCCGCCCCGGAAGCGCCGCAATAGGTCGGCTTGCCCATCAGTTGGAAAATGGGCACTGCCTGCTCGTATACGGCGGGGTCGCCGCCCACCATAATGGACAGCCGCGCCTCTCTGGCTCCCACGTCGCCGCCGCTCACCGGCGCGTCCAACATGGGACAGCCCTTCTCCGCCGCCTTTTCCGCCACCAGCTTGGCCGTCACCGGCGAGATGGAGGACATGTCCAGCAGCAGCGTGCCCGGCTTGGCCCCCGCCAGAATGCCGTCCTCGCCCAGGTAAGCCTTTTCCACGTCGGGCGAATCGGGGACCATCGTAATCACCACTTCCGAGCGGCTGGCGACGTCCTTGGCCGACTTGCCAGCTTCTGCGCCCGCCTCGACGGCGCGCTGTATGGCGGCGGGCATAATGTCATACGCGATCACCTTGTGCCCGGCCTTGATCAGGTGTCCGGACATCGGGGTGCCCATAATCCCCAATCCGATAAAGCCAATCGTCTTCTTGTCCACGTCTGTACCCCTTTCGTCGTATGTTTCGCCTCGCGGAAGCCAACCCGCCCAGGAAAACGTCCGCCTGCGCCTGTCGTTCCGGTCGGCCAAGAGTGACCCATGAAACCCCAAGGGCGGCAATTCTCACAGCGGGACAACCCGCCAGTTCAGGCCGGTTGTCATTATAGGTTCGCAGGGCGCGCTGTCAAGGACCAGACGCCTCCAACACCAGCGGGGAGAGGAGGCAAACAGTAGCCGCGCCTTGTAGGCGCGTAAACCCGCTCATTGGACCGCCGGCTTCCAGCCGGCATAAGCCGCCAAGGATGGCGGCGGTCCAATCCCCTTCCAGGGGGAGAAGGCGGTAACCGCGGCAATATGCCGGCCCTCTCCTAGAGGGCGAGGGCCGGGGTGAGGGTCTCCCCCCCTTCGCCCCTTGGGTTCAAGGGCAAACAGTAGCCGCGCCTTGCAGGCGCGCAAGCTACAGACTGTCCTGGGGATGAGGGCAAAAGAAAACGGGGAGGGTGGAGCACCCTCCCCGTTTCATCTCGTTGTACCGAAACCAGCCAGGCCGCCTACGCTGTCCCCTCGCCCACCACCTCGCCGATCATGGACCAGGGGCCTGTCCAGGTGATGCGCACGCGGGCCAGCCTGCCCAGCCATTCCTGCTCGCTCTCGAAAAAGACCAGCTTGTTTCCTCGCGTGCGACCTCGCCAGCGCCCGCGCTGCTGCCCATCCACCAGGACGTCTACCTGCTGGTCCAGCAGCCGCGCATTATGCTCGCCCGCGATCCGCTCCTGCAATTGCTCCAGCACCACCCGCCGCCGTTCCTTTTCCTCTGGCGGCACGTCGTCCTCCCAGCGAGCAGAGGGCGTGCCCGGTCGCGGGGAATAGGCAGCAATATGCACCATATCGAAGCGCAATTCCTCCAACACCTGGCGCGTGTGCTCGAACTGCTCCTCGGTCTCGCCCGGAAAGCCCACAATAATATCCGTATTGATGGTCGAATCGGGCACAGCCTGCCGAATGCGCTGCATCAATTCGTAAAAATGCTCGATGGTATACCCGCGTGCCATCCGCCGCAGCACCTCGTTATCCCCCGACTGCAAAGCTAGCTCCCAACTGGGGCATACCTTGGGCAACTCGGCCACGGCGTCGATGATCCGCTGGGTCATATCCTTGGGGTGCGACGTCAAAAAGCGAATGCGCCACAGCCCCTCGATGTCGTGTATAGCGCGCAGCACGTCCGCCAGATCGGGGCGCTCGGGCAGGTCGCTGCCATAGTCGTCCACATTCTGGCCCAACAGGGTGACCTCGCGCGCCCCGCGTTGCACCAGCCCCCGCACATCGGCCACAATCTCGGCGATGGGCCGACTCTGCATATCCCCCCGTCGGATAGTCACGATGCAATAGGTGCAATGGTGATCGCAGCCATAGCTGATGGGGACCAACTCGGCCACCTCAGCCGGGCGCGTGGGATCGGGCAGCGGCGCGTCCTGCGCCTCCTCCCAACGATCCACAAACTCTACCAGCCCTGCAATGTCAGAGGGTTTCAAGAACCTGTCCACAAAGGGGTATGCGGCCTGTAGGTCCCGTTCATCGCTCACAAAGCAGCCCATCACCAGCAAGGCCCGCCCAGGCGCGTCCTCGCCGTCTTGCGTGAGCGGCTTGAGCGAGTTAAGCCGCCCCACCACCTTGTCCTCCGCGCTCTGGCGCACGACGCAGGTGTTCAGGATCATCAGGCCCGCCTGCTCTGGCCGCTCGACAGGCACATATCCGCGCCGCTCTAGCTCCTCCGCCACGCGGCGAGCGTCGGCCCGGTTCATCTGACAGCCAATGTCCCATAGATAGTATGATTTATTCCGCAACATAATACCACGCTCCGCCGGGGCATCCCGCAAGGAAACACCCCGGCGCAATCGAATATGTCTCATCCATCAGGCCCGGCAGGCCCGCACTATTCCCCAGAAGCGTCCGCCGCCACCATTTGGGCCGATCCCCCCGCCGCTTCCCAGCCGGGCAGCACGGCCCGCAGGAATTGGCCGGTATACGAGCGTTCGTTGGCGGCCACCTCTTCAGGCGTCCCCTCGGCGATGATCTGGCCGCCCGCGTCGCCACCCTCTGGCCCCAGGTCAATCACCCAGTCGGCGCTCTTGATGACGTCCAGGTTATGCTCGATCACTGCCACCGTGTTGCCATTTTCCACCAGCCGCTTGAGCACCATCATCAGCCGCCGCACGTCATCCGCGTGCAGGCCCACCGTCGGCTCGTCCAGAATGTAGAACGTTTTGCCAGTGGCCCGCCGCGATAGCTCTTTCGCCAGCTTGACGCGCTGCGCCTCGCCGCCCGATAGCGTCGTGGCCGGTTGGCCCAGCCGGATATAGCCCAGCCCCACATCGTGCAGCGTTTCCAGCTTGGAGCGAATGGCCGGGATATTCTGGAAAAAGCGCAACGCCTCGTCCACCGTCATATCGAGCACGTCGGCAATGCTCAGCCCCTTATAGGTGATCTCCAGGGCTTCGCGGTTGTAACGCTTGCCGCCGCACACCTCACACGGCACATACACATCGGGCAAGAACTGCATCTCGATCTTGACGATGCCCGCGCCCTGGCAGGCTTCGCAGCGCCCACCCTTCACGTTGAAGGAAAAGCGCCCCGCTTTATAGCCGCGCATCTTGGCTTCGGGCACCGACGCAAACAGCGAGCGAATTTGCCCAAAGATGCCCGCATAAGTGGCCGGGTTCGAGCGCGGCGTTCGCCCAATCGGCGACTGGTCAATATCAATGACCTTGTCCACATACTGGATACCCCTGAGTGCTTCGTGCGGCTCGGGCCGATCAGAAGCCTTGTATAGCTCCTGCGCCAGCCGCCGGTAGACGGTCTCCATCAGCAGCGTGCTCTTGCCCGACCCAGAGACGCCCGTGATCGCCACGAAACACCCCAGCGGAATGCGAGCCGTGACATTCTTCAGGTTATGTCCCGACGCGCCAACCACCGTCAGCGCCTTGCCATTGCCGCGCAACCGCCTGGCCGGGACAGGCACTTCTTTCGCCCCGCTGAGATACTGGCCCGTCAAGGAATGCTCGCAGGCCAGCAATTCCGGCAGCGTCCCGTGGAAGACTATTTCGCCGCCGTTTTCCCCGGCCCCCGGCCCCAGGTCCACCACGTAATCCGCGGCGCGGATGGTCGCCTCGTCATGCTCCACCACCAACACCGTGTTCCCCAGGTCGCGCAAGCGCACCAGGGTATCAATCAGGCGTTGGTTGTCGCGCTGGTGCAGGCCAATACTCGGCTCGTCCAGGATGTACAGCACGCCCATCAACTGCGAGCCGATCTGCGTCGCCAGCCGAATACGCTGGGCCTCGCCGCCCGACAGCGTGGCCGCCCCCCGATCCAGCGTCAGGTAATGCAGCCCCACGTCCTCCAAAAAGCGCAGGCGAGCCAGCAGCTCCTTGAGAATCTGGCGGCAAATAACCATCTCGCGCTCGGTGAGCTGTTGCGCCAACTCGCGTACAAACGCCCCGGCGTGGTCAATGGACAGATGCGCCACCTGGTCAATGGACAGCCCGGCCACCGTAACGGCCAGGCTTTCCGGCTTGAGCCGCCTCCCGTGACATTCCGGGCAATCCACCATCGCCATATACTGCTCAATATCCTGCCGCATATAGTCAGACGACGTCTCGGCATAGCGCCGTTCCAGGTTGGGGATGACCCCCTCGTAAACGGTGTCATACGTGCGCGTCTTGCCCTGGTTATTGGTGTAATGCACCTTGACCGATTCACCGGCGCTGCCGTTGAGGATAATATCCCGGTGCTTCTGCGACAGGTCTTTCCAGGGTGTGTCCATGTCAAAATCGAATTTGTGCGCGACAGCCTCCAGCAGATGGCGGAAATAGTTGTCCCCCTTGCTGGCCTTTTCCCACGGCTCGATGGCCCCCTCGCCCAACGACAGTTCATCATCCGGCACGATCAGGCGCGGGTCAAACTGCTGCTTGTAGCCCAATCCCGCGCAAGCCGGGCAAGCCCCGTGAGGGCTATTGAAGGAAAAGCTGCGCGGCTCGATCTCTGGTAGGCTGATGCCGCAGGTCGGGCAAGCATACTTTTCCGAGAACATGCGCTCCTGGCCGCCCACGACGGTCACAATCACAACGCCGTCGCCCAGCCGCAAGGCCGTTTCCACCGAGTCGCTCAGGCGGCGGCGGTCTGCATCGCACCTTTCCGCTTCATCCTCTGCGTACCGTCGCACCACGAGCCGGTCAATGACCGCCTCGATGGTGTGCATCTTGTAGCGATCCAGGGTAATCTGCTCATCCAGGTCGTACAGTTCGCCGTTGATGCGCGCCCGCACATAACCCGCCTTGCGCAGGTCCTCGATGATGCGCCTGTGCTCGCCCTTGCGATCGCGCACCAGGGGGGCCAGCAGCATAATCCGGCTGCCCTCGTCCATCTGCTGGATCGTGTCCACGATCTCTTGCACCGTCTGGCGGTTGATCTCTCGCCCACACTGGGGACAGTGCGGAATGCCGACGCGAGCATACAGCAGCCGCAGATAGTCATAGATTTCCGTCACCGTGCCCACGGTAGAACGCGGGCTGCGGCTGCCGGTCTTTTGGTCAATGCTGATGGCCGGGGAAAGGCCATCAATATGATCCACATCGGGCTTGTCCATCTGACCCAGGAACTGGCGCGCATAGGCCGACAGCGACTCGACATAGCGACGCTGGCCCTCGGCGTAAATCGTGTCAAAGGCCAGAGACGACTTGCCCGAACCGGACAGGCCAGTGATGATCACCAGCTTGTTGCGAGGGATATCAATGTCGATGTTTTTTAGATTGTGTTGTCGGGCACCTCGGATAGAAATGTATTCCTGTGCCATGCAATCTCCTGGATACTATTAGATTCGGATCAACCTTGTATTATATACCCACCACCATCATCCGCCAAAGACATGCCTCAAGTTTGGAGCGCAGACATGCAAAACCCGGGCCTGTACAGGCCCGGGTCTGACATACGCTTCTATTCGGTGACCCTGACTACCTTTTCCGCAGCCGGGCCGCGTTCAGTTTCAATCACCGTATATTCCACGCGCTGTCCGGGACGCAGCCGCCCCTGATGCCGAAAGGCAGAGCGATGGACAAACACATCATGGCCCTCTTCATCTCGAATAAAGCCATACCCCTTGCGGGTGTCGTACCATCGCACCGTTCCCCGGCGGCGCGGCGGCTCCTGGCGCTCTAACCAGGCTTCCAGGGCCAGGCAACCAGGGCAGCACTCTGGTTCCTCGGCCTGCTGCCGCTGCTGTTCCGCCGAGTAGAGAAAGCGAATGCCGCACGAACGGCACGTGAGCAAGCGGTCACGGAACAATGCGCGGTCACGCAGCGACATATCGCTTTATGGGTTCTCCCCGTCGGACACGCTCACGCGCTCGGCCTCGCCGACATCCTCCGGCTTTTCCTCCGCAGGCTCCTCCGGCGCTTCCTCCGAGGCTTGCTCTTCGGGCGCTTCTAGCTCGCCTGCGACTTGCGGAGCCTGTAGCTCTTCCGGCACTCGCCGCAAGCTGAGGCCAATGCGATGTCGCTCAGGCTCGACGTTCAAGACCTCGACCGACACCTTCTGCCCTTCGCGGACAACATTCTCCGCGGCCGTGGCTCCCTGCTCCAACTCGGAGATGTGCACCAGCCCTTCGACTCCCGGCTCGAGTTCGACAAACGCGCCGAAATCTACCACATGCACCACAGTGCCTTCCGTCACCTGCCCTGGCTGGTAGCGCTCCTCTACAGAAGCCCAGGGATCAGGCCGCGTGCGCTTGAGGGACAACCCAATGCGCTGGCGATCCAGGTCCACGTTGAGCACTTCGACGTCTACCTTGTCGCCAACATTGACGACCTCACTGGGGTGCTTGATGCGCGACCAGGACAACTCGGAGATGTGGATCAGCCCGTCGATGCCACCCAGGTCTACAAAAGCACCAAAGTCGCGGATGCTGCTGATGATCCCAGAACGCACCTGGCCGGGCGCCAGCTCTTCCAGCAGTTGCTCGCGCTGCTGTGCCCGCCATTCGCGCTGTGCAGCTCGTTCCGACAGGATCAGCCGACGGCGTCTGCGGTTCACCTCGATTACCTTGGCCCGCATTTCCTCGCCCTCATACTCGGAGAGGTCTCCCCGCGCGCCCCGCTGGGGCGTATTGGCTATCTGGGAGGCGGGCACAAAGCCCTGCAACGTGCCAAAAGAGCAGAGCAGTCCGCCCTTGTTGTAGCCGGTAATCGTGCAGGTGACAATCTCACCGCTGTCCATCAACTCTTGCGCTTTGATCCAATCTTCGTACTGCCGCGCCATACGCAGCGAGACGATGAGGTTGCCATCACGGTTGGTCGGGCGCACAATGTACACGTGTACCTTGTCGCCAACCTTCAAACCGCGCAACTCCTCAGGGTCCATTCGCTGTAGCTCGTAGCTGGGCACAATAGCATCGCGCTTTACCCCGATATCCAGGATGATCTCATCAGGCCGTTTTTGGAGAATAATCCCCTCACGGATATCCCCGCGGGAAGGGCTGATGTAATCGTACTCTGAATTCAGCGCTTCCCACATGTCGGCAAAGTCTTTTTCTTCTTCTTGCCCGTTCCTGTTGCCCAGCTCAAAATCACTCATATTCTACCTCTCAATGTGTTTTTTTTGGGCGTTAACCTTTCCTCCCCGTCAAAGGCTAACTGGCTCATCCCTCGCTATCGCGCGGCTGCCGGCCGCTACCCCCCAAACCGCGCCACAGCGTCGTTGTGAACAGTTGAGATGAGATGCTTTTCGCTTATGTTTACCCGGCTATATTATACTAAAGATATCAACAATTGTCAAAGGGCGCTGCAATATTCGTAAAGAATGCTCTGCGCGGTTGTACGCGCCCCATGCGCCTAGGGTATTGTCAACAGGGCCAGTCGCGTCTCCTCATCAACGTGCCTCTGCAAACGCCCCGGCTCTTCATCCACAATCACTTCCAGCGTGGGCCACGCGTGGGCCTCCAACACATGCCCGCCGTGGGCAGTGCCATCCGACTTGCCCACCACCACATGCGCGTGCAGCTTGGGTTCGCGATGGCTGATGGCTATGTTGCCTATCAGGGAGAGCACCTCCACCTGCTCTGTGATGGGAATGCGCTTGAAATCCTGGCGCTCCATGTCATAGAACCCCAGCACTACGTCCTGAAACGCCCCAATGGCCGTGAAATGACTGCCCTTCAGGCTGTATTCCCTGGCAAACTGCTCTATGGACGAGACAAACTCCTCCCCCTTGTCCAAGACCACCACATACGTTCGCTCGCCATTCTCTTGAAGTAGCTCTACTCGCATCCTTTCCCCCTGTCTGCCCTATAGACACGTCGGCCCGACGAGCCGACGCCTTTTGATCTGACCTCGTCCCCTGGCAAAAGCATCAGGTTATGTGCGTGGGTGCGCCCAAGATCGGGAACGCAAGGCAGGGTCGGCTATCGTGCAGCACAAGCGAGCATACAGAGCAACCAGAAGGCAGAATGGGAGCAGAATAGCGCGTACAATCGGCGGAATGAAGCGACAGATGCAGGCAAGAGGCTCACACCCAGACATATTTCAGTATACCACGAACAACACACCATTTCAAGCATTTCAGAGCGCCCGCGTAAAAGCCGACGGCTATTGAACATTGCCCTGGCAAGCGTTATAATGCCCCTGTACCGTGGCTCATCCATTCCAAACGAGGAGGTCCCTATGAACGATCGCGAGCGATTCCTGGCAACAATGAACTATGCCTCCCGAGACCGCTGCCCCTGGTGGGAAATGTGGTACTGGGCCGATACGATCGACCGATGGCACGAGGAAGGACTCCCGCAAGACGTCCACCTCGAAGCTTACCTCGGCGTGGACCGCCGTGAGGGCGTGGGCGTCAACCTGGGTCTGGTGCCCGATTTCAAGCGGGAAACCCTGGAAGAAACGGATGAATACGAGATCTTTCGGCGGGTCGATGGGGTGATCTGCAAACAGTTCAAGGGCGACCTGGCCGGGCGCATGCCCCATTGGTTGCGCTTCCCGATGGCTACCCGCGACGACTGGGAAAACATCATCAAGCCCCGGCTTGACCCCACCTCCCCTTGCCGCTACCCCCTGTACTGGGAGGAGAAAAAGCGCATCTGGGCACAGCGCGACTATCCCATCTCCATCAACGGCGGCTCTATCTTTGGCTGGATTCGCAACTGGATGGGCCTGGAGGGCGTCTCTCAGGCGCTATACGACGACCCGGAATGGGTCCAGGAGATGATGGACTATATCGCCGAGTTTCTCGTGGCCACCGTGCGCCGGGCCGTCGAAGAAGTGGATATTGATTATGTCACCATGTGGGAAGACATGGCCTACAAAGCCGGTCCCTTGATCTCGCCCCGCATGTTCCGCCAGTTCATGCTGGAACCATATAAAAAGATCACGTCGCTCTTTCACGAGCACGGCATCGACCTGATCTTTGTCGACAGCGACGGCGACTCGGAACCCCTCATTCCCCTCTGGCTGGAGGGCGGCGTTACCGGCTACTACCCCATCGAGCGGGCCTCCGGCATGGACGCTGTCCACCTGCGCGAACGGTTCGGGCGGCAATTGCGCCTGATCGGCGGCATTGACAAGCGCGCCATGAAAGCCGGCCCCGCTGCTATCGAAGCCGAGCTGGCGCATGTGGCCCCTGTGGTCGCCGACGGCGGCTATATTCCCTGGTGTGATCACCTGGTGCCGCCCGATGTGCCGTTCGAGCACTATATGTATTACGTCAAGCGGATGAAGGAAATGACCCTTGATCCGCTGGGGTTCAAGCCCATACTCTAGGCGTATCGCTCGGCCACATCCACCAGGGCGATAAAGTTGCGAGCCGCGCGCTCGCCATAGATCCCCGAGGAGGTGCCTGCCAGCATGTAGCCCAGCTTGCCCGTGCGCTCTAGCAGGCTGGCCGCCATGCGCAGCACCTCCTCGCGGGAGCGGGTTTCCAGCACTTCCATGTCATCCAACCCGCCAACCAGGCACACCCGCTGGCCGATGCGCGCCAGAGCCTC
>JAAYXX010000315.1 GCA_012515695.1 Chloroflexota bacterium | reverse complement strand
TTGCACCACGGTCACGGTTCACACATCGGCCCGCATTGATTTCGGCGGGGGCTGGACGGACACGCCGCCCTATAGCCTCGAACGCGGGGGCACGGTGCTGAACGCGGCGGTCACTCTGGGGGGCAAATACCCCATTATGGCCCAGGCGGAACTGTTGGATGAATCCGTCTTGGTGTTGGATTGTCGGGATATCGAGGCGACCATCGAGCCGCGCTTTGCCGCCCAGGTGCTCAACTATGCCAACCCTGGCGACCTGTTTGCCCTGGCAAAAGCGGCGCTGGTCTACCTGGGGTTTATTCCGGCGGACAGCGCCCCAGATGTCCCCATTGCCGACCTGCTGCGCCCGCTGGGGGGCGGTCTGCGCCTGAGTACGTCCACCAGCATTCCGCAAGGGTCGGGGCTGGGAACCAGCAGCATTCTGGCGGGGGCCATTCTGCAATGTCTGGCGAACCTGTGCGGCCAGCCAGTAGAGCAGGCCCAGCTTTTTGATCAGGTGCTCTGCCTGGAACAGATGATTACCACCGGTGGAGGCTGGCAAGATCAGGTGGGGGGGCTGGTAGGCGGCGTCAAACTGGTGACTACCCAGCCCGGCCTCCCGCAAGTCGCCCACATACAGCCCGTCCCTCTGTCGGCAACGCTGCGCGATATGCTGAACACGCGCCTGCTGTTGATCTATACCGGGCAGCGGCGGCTGGCGAAGGGGTTGCTGCGCACTATTATGGGGCGGTACATGGCCCGCGAGCCGGAAATGGTCTCCCTGCTGGCGGAAATCGCGACTCTGGCCCAAGAGATGCACAAGGCTCTGCTGGCAGCAGATTGGGCGAGCCTGGGCGAGCTGGTGGCCGCGCATTGGGAGAGCAACAAACGCATGGACCCCGGCTGCACGAACCCCTACATTGATGACCTGCTCGCCTTTTGCCAGCCGTATATCCTGGGGGCCAAGCTTTCTGGTGCGGGCGGCGGCGGCTTTGCCATTGCCCTGGCCCACGACCTGGCGGCGGCCCGCGAATTGGAGCGGCAGTTACAGGCCAGATATCCGCAGCCGGTGCGCGTCTGGCCCTGTGCCGTGGCCGACCGGGGGATGGTGAGCGCCTGAGCGGGGGCCAGCGGCAATCGAATCTAACCATAATATAAATATAACGGCTTTAGATTTGACGAGCAGCTTGCCGCGTGTATAATAGTTCACAGTGAGGTCGTTGTTTGGACACTACAGCAAGAGGAGAAAAGAAATGCCACACCTTGGACCTTGGGAGTTGGGCATTATCCTGGTCATTGTGATAGCGGTCTTTGGCGCCGGCAAGCTCGCTGGACTGGGTGGTGCCTTGGGCAAGGGTGTAAGGGACTTTCGCTCAGCCGTCAAAGAGGGCAGTAAGGAAGAGACGGAGGACGAACCAACTGAGGCTAATGCCTCTGTAGAAGCTGAAAAAGAAGAGTAACGACCACACTGTTGGGCGTTAGATATGATCCAGGAGGGGAAACATGCCACACCTTGGACCTCCAGAACTGATTATCATCCTGGTGATTATCCTGGTCATTTTTGGCGCAGGCAAGCTGCCGGAGCTTGGTGGGGCGTTGGGTAAGGGCATCAAAGAGTTCAGGGCCGCCACCAGAGAAGTCGAAGGTGCTCAGGATGATGTCAGAAAGGCCGCGCAAGGTATTCAAAAGGACCTGACCGAGGCCGCTGATTCGTCGAAGGAATGATAGCCTAGTGAGACTAGGGCCAGCGCCCTTGGCCTCGTTGAATTGCAAAGCTCAAGCCTGGCACGGCGATCAAGGGATTGCGCGCCGGGCTTGTTCTTTTTCTGCCAGATGAGTTGCTAGTGGTTGCGGGCCGCAATTGCTGCGGGCCGCAGTTGCTGCGGGTTCCGTTTGGCCCCAATACATAGCACGATACATGGAGGAAGGACCCATGTTCACGCTGAGTGGCTTTGCCGACGAGATCTCCCCCGACTTGACCGTCCAGCTTGATACCCTTACGCAACTTCAGGTCCACTATCTGGAACTGCGCGGAGTCTGGAACAAGAACGTACTGGCCCTGGAAGATGACGAGCTGGCAAAAATCCGGGCGGCATTGGAAAGCTATGGCATTGGCGTGTCGGCCATTGGCTCGCCCATTGGCAAGATTCAGATTACCGACCCCTTTGAGCCGCACCTCCAGGATTTTGAACGGGCCATCCAGGTGGCCGAGCGCCTGGGCAGCAAGTATATTCGCATCTTTTCCTTCTTTGTGCCCGAAGGCCAGGCCGCCGAGTTCCGCCCGCAGGTGATGGAGCGCCTCCAGGCTCTGCTGGACGCCGCCAAGGGGCACCCCGTTACGCTGTTGCACGAGAACGAGCGCCACATCTATGGCGATATCCCCAGCCGTTGCCTCGACATTTTGGAGACTCTGGCCTCGCCGC